>NZ_JBHWKU010000009.1:0-115674 GCF_042730645.1 Streptomyces sp. NPDC059906 | reverse complement strand
GGCTTCGACGGACCGGGCTCCGAGACGCCGGGCCCCGGGGCACCGAGCTCCGACGGACCGGGCTCCGGGGCTCCGGGTTCTGGGACGCCGGGCTCCGGGGCTCCGGGTTCTGGGACGCCGGGCCCTGAGACCCCCCGCCCCGAGACCCCGGGCAGTGGGACCCCGGCCCCCGAAGCCCCGGATTCGCAGGCGCCGACGCGCCCCGGGCCGGGGGAGACACCCGGCGAAGCCGCCCAGACCCCCGAAGCCCCCGCGCCCCCCAGGCGCCCCGAACCGGCCGCAGGCCCCCGGCACGCCGCTCACGGCGCCGGTGCCCCGCACCACCACCGCGCCGAGGCCCACACCGAGGGCGCGGGCGGGCCGGGCAAGCCGCCGCAGCGCCGACCAGAACCCGGGGGCGGGCTGCTGATGGGCCGCCCCTTCGGCGTGCCCGTGTACGTCGCCCCCAGCTGGTTCCTGGTCGCCGTCCTGATCACCTGGGTGTTCGGCGGCCAGCTCGACCGCGTACTGCCCGAGCTGGGCGCCGCCCGCTACCTGGTCTCCCTCTTCTTCGCCGTCGCCTTCTACGCCTCCGTCCTCGTCCACGAGCTCGCCCACACGGTCGCCGCCCTCCGCTTCAAGCTCCCCGTCCGCCGCATCCAGCTCCAGTTCTTCGGCGGCGTCTCCGAGATCGAGAAGGAAGCCGAGACCCCCGGCCGCGAGTTCGTCCTGGCCTTCGTCGGGCCCCTGCTCTCCCTCGTCCTCTCCGGCATCTTCTACGCCGCCCTGCTGCCCGTGGAGCCCGACAGCGTCGCCGGTGTGCTGCTGGCCGGCCTGATGGTCTCCAACCTCATCGTGGCCGCCTTCAACCTGCTGCCCGGCCTCCCCCTCGACGGCGGCCGCATGCTCCGCGCCGTCGTCTGGAAGCTCACCGGCAAGCCCATGAGCGGAACGATCGCCGCCGCCTGGGTCGGCCGCGCCCTCGCCATCGCCGTACTGATCGGCCTGCCGCTGCTCACCCAGTCCCTCGGCAGCGACGCCGCGGACGACGTCGGCATGGACACCGTCATGGACGCCCTGCTCGCCGCCATCCTCGCCGCGATCATCTGGACCGGCGCCGGAAACAGCCTCCGCATGGCCCGCCTGCGCGAACACCTCCCCGAACTGCGCGCCCGCGCCCTCACCCGGCGCGCCGTCCCCGTCCAGGCCGACACCCCCCTCTCCGAGGCCCTGCGCCGCGCCAACGCCTCCGGCGCCCGCGCCCTCGTCGTCGTCGACGGCGAAGGCACCCCCGCCTCCCTGGTCCGCGAGGCCGCCATCGTCGGCGTACCCGAGCACCGCCGCCCCTGGGTACCGGTCAGCACCCTCGCCCAGGACCTCACCGACGGCATGCGCGTCTCCGCGGAACTGTCCGGCGAGGAACTCCTGGACGCCCTGCGCGCCAACCCCGCCACCGAATACCTCGTCGTCGAGGAGACCGGCGAGATCTACGGCGTCCTGTCCGCGGCCGACGTCGAGCGCGCCTTCGTCAAGGCCATGGCCCGCCCCTCCTGAGCACCGCTCTCCCAAAGCGGTGGTCGGAGGCCCGGCCTGGGACCGGTAGGCTGGTCACATGTCCGAACCGACCGGTGCCGCCCGCAGGCGCGGGCCCTTCAAGGTCGGGGACCAGGTTCAGCTGACCGACCCCAAGGGCCGCCACTACACGTTCACGCTCGAGGCCGGGAAGAACTTCCACACCCACAAGGGTTCCTTCCCCCACGACGAACTGATCGGTGCTCCCGAGGGCAGCGTCGTCCGCACCACCGGGAACGTCGCCTACCTCGCGCTGCGCCCCCTGCTCCCCGACTACGTCCTGTCCATGCCCCGAGGGGCAGCCGTCGTCTACCCGAAGGACGCGGGGCAGATCCTCGCCTTCGCCGACATCTTCCCCGGCGCACGCGTCGTGGAAGCGGGCGTGGGCTCCGGCTCCCTCAGCAGCTTCCTGCTGCGCGCCATCGGCGACCAGGGCATGCTGCACTCCTACGAGCGCCGCGAGGACTTCGCCGAGATCGCCCAGCAGAACGTCCAGCGCTACTTCGGCGGCCCGCACCCCGCCTGGCAGCTCACCGTCGGCGACCTCCAGGACAACCTGTCCGACACCGACGTCGACCGCGCCATCCTCGACATGCTCGCCCCCTGGGAGTGCCTGGACGTCGTCAAGAAGGCACTCGTGCCCGGCGGCATCCTGTGCTGCTACGTCGCGACCACCACCCAGCTCGCCCGGACCGTCGAGTCCATCCGCGAGATCGGCTGCTTCAACGAGCCGACCTCCTGGGAGACGATGATCCGCAACTGGCACGTGGAGGGCCTCGCCGTCCGCCCCGACCACCGGATGATCGGCCACACCGGCTTCCTGCTCACCGCCCGCCGCCTCGCCGACGGCGTCGAGCCCCCCATGCGCCGCCGCCGCCCCGCCAAGGGCGCCTACGGCGAGGACTACGACGGCCCCAACGCCGGCGGAGGCTCCGGCCGCTGAGACGGCCCCGTGCCGCTGACAACGTACGGACGCCGTGGTGCAGTTCCCGGACACTGCCGGAACTGCGCCACGGCGTCCGTACGTTGACGGCGACCACCCGACGGGACGAGAGCCCGCCCGGAATTCGGAACGCGTACCCACCCCGCCGTTCCCCCGCACTGTGACGTGTGGCACGATGCTGGCCACCCCCACCGGCACAGCCCTCACAGGAGACACTCCTCGTGCAGCACCCCGCCGTTCCGGACCTCTCGCACACCCACACCCGGCCGATCCACTGGGTGGCCACCGCCACGGCCGTCGCGGGCGTGGTCGCCCTGTCCTCGGTCCTCCAGCCCGACGCCGCCACGGCCGCCCAGAGCGCCGACAAGGCCGCGGCCCCCGGGCCCAGGAGCGCCCCCGCCCACATCGCGCCGCCCGACCCGGCCACCGTGGCCTTCCCCCTGGAATGCGGCCCCGTCAAGGCCGTGGTGCAGAAGAAGGCCTCCGGCGACCTCGACGGCGACGGCCGCCCCGAAACGGTGGCCGCGGTGCACTGCGACGCACCCATGGGCACCCCGCCCGACGGCGTGTACGTCATCACACGGAGCACCGACGGCGCCAAGCCCCGCGTCGTGGCCACCCTCGTGGACCCCAAGGACCGCCGCACCGCCACCGAACTCTCGGTGCGCGACGGCGCCGTCCGCGCCACCCTTCTCGGCTACTCGACCGCCGACGTGCCCAGTTGCTGCCCCGACGTCACCGACGACGTGAAGTGGCAGTGGAAGAACGGCGCGTTCGTCAGCGACACGCCCGCACAAGCACGCACCGTGTGACCGGTGCCCCCGCGACAGACGGTGTGACACACCAGACAGCGGTCACGGAACGTGCACACCAAGTCACATTTTGGTCACTCTGAGTCCGGACCGTAGACCTCGGCCCTGTCCGAAACGCGACGCACATGGATGCACTCGCCCGGACACTCCTTCGCCGAGTCCACCACATCCGTGAGAAGCGTCAGCGGCACGGGCGTTGTCGCCCCCGGGGCCTGCAGAAGCTCGTCGTCCGCGCCCTTCACGTAGGCCAGACCGTCGATGTCCAGCTCGAACACCTCGGGCGCGTACTGCGCGCAGATGCCGTCGCCGGTACACAGGTCCTGGTCGATCCAGACCTCCAGAGCCTCGCCTTCGACAACGGCCTCCTGCTGCACGCTCATCTCTCCTGCCGTTTCCTGCGCCGAGCCGTTCGGGAATCCGGCCAGCTCTGACGGGTGTTGAACACTTCGACCCTACCCCCGCCGGGGTTCCCCCCACGTTCCGTGGGTATTCCCCTGGCGTGAGGGAGAGCGCAAGGGTGAAGATCGGACACACCCCGACAGTCTTTGTGATCTAGGGGTTTCAATCGACACCCACCCAGGTAGGGTCTGGAAGCGTCCAGCTCCCCTTGGAGGAGGTGAGGACCGTGGCAGCCCACGACGACGACATGAACCGCGGCATCCGCCCGGGACGCGGGTCCGAGGACCCGGCCGGGCAGGTGGCCTACCTTGAGCAGGAGATCGCCGTCCTGCGACGCAAGCTCGCCGAATCTCCGCGACACACGAGAATTCTCGAAGAGCGGATCGTCGAACTGCAGACCAACCTGGCCGGCGTGTCCGCCCAGAACGAACGACTCGCCGGCACACTGCGCGAGGCCCGCGACCAGATCGTGGCCCTCAAGGAAGAAGTCGACCGGCTGGCCCAGCCACCCGCCGGCTTCGGCGTCTTCCTGCAGGCCAACGAGGACGGCACCGCAGACATCTTCACCGGCGGCCGCAAACTCCGGGTGAACGTCAGCCCGAGCGTCGAGCTCGACGAGCTGAGGCGCGGCCAGGAAGTGATGCTCAACGAAGCACTCAACGTGGTCGAGGCCATGGAGTACGAGAGCGTCGGCGACATCGTCACCCTCAAGGAGATCCTCGAGGACGGCGAGCGCGCCCTGGTACTCGGCCACACCGACGAGGAACGAGTGGTACGGCTCGCCGAACCCCTGCGCGGACTCACCATCCGCCCCGGCGACGCCCTCCTGCTCGAACCCCGCTCCGGATACGTCTACGAGGTCGTCCCCAAGAGCGAGGTCGAAGAACTCGTCCTCGAAGAGGTCCCCGACATCGGCTACGAGCAGATCGGTGGCCTCGGCGGACAGATCGAGATGATCCGCGACGCGGTCGAGCTCCCCTACCTCTACCCCGACCTGTTCCGGGAGCACGAGCTGCGGCCGCCCAAGGGCGTCCTGCTCTACGGGCCCCCCGGATGCGGCAAGACGCTCATCGCCAAGGCCGTCGCCAACTCGCTGGCCAAGAAGGTCGCCGAGGTCACCGGCCAGGCCGCCGGCAAGAGCTTCTTCCTCAACATCAAGGGCCCCGAACTGCTCAACAAGTACGTCGGCGAGACCGAGCGGCAGATCCGCCTGGTCTTCCAGCGAGCCCGTGAGAAGGCCAGCGAGGGCACCCCCGTCATCGTCTTCTTCGACGAGATGGAATCCCTCTTCCGCACCCGCGGCTCCGGCGTCAGCTCGGACGTGGAGAACACCATCGTCCCCCAGCTCCTCGCCGAGATCGACGGCGTGGAAGGCCTGCAGAACGTGGTCGTCATCGGCGCCTCCAACCGCGAGGACATGATCGACCCCGCCATCCTGCGGCCCGGCCGGCTCGACGTGAAGATCAAGATCGAACGTCCGGACGCCGAAGCGGCCAAGGACATCTTCGGCAAGTACCTCACCGAACGCCTCCCCCTCCACTCCGACGACCTCGCGGAGCACGAGAAGGACAAGGCGGCCACCGTCTCCAGCATGATCCAGACGGCAGTGGAACAGATGTACGCCGAATCCGAGGAGAACCGCTTCCTGGAAGTCACCTACGCCAACGGCGACAAGGAAGTCCTCTACTTCAAGGACTTCAATTCCGGCGCCATGATCGAGAACATCGTGGGCCGCGCCAAGAAAATGGCGATCAAGGACTTCCTCGACAAGAACCAGAAGGGCCTCCGCGTCTCCCACCTCCTCCAGGCCTGCGTGGACGAGTTCAAGGAGAACGAAGACCTCCCCAACACCACCAACCCCGACGACTGGGCCCGCATCTCCGGAAAGAAGGGCGAACGCATCGTGTACATCCGTACGCTCGTCACCGGAAAACAGGGCGCGGACACCGGACGCTCCATCGACACGGTGGCAAACACCGGTCAGTACCTGTAAAAAGCGGGGCGGCTGCGGGTGCCCACACCGGGTACCCGCAGCCGACTGTTTTCCGGAGCCCCGGCTGGAGCAAGGCAATGACGCAAATGATCTCCCCGCCAGCGCAAAGGCGTTCTAGGCTCTTCCATACCGCCGAGTCGCGCAGTGCGGGGACGGGCACCGCACACGCATCGGAGCGCCAGCGGTACTTGAGCGGCGCCCACTACGGGCGCCGCCGGGCAAGGAGGGCCGCATGACCGTACGGCGAGTAATGGGCATCGAGACGGAGTACGGAATCTCCGTCCCCGGCCACCCCAACGCCAATGCCATGCTCACCTCGTCCCAGATCGTCAACGCCTACGCGGCGGCGATGCACCGGGCCCGCCGGGCCCGCTGGGACTTCGAGGAGGAAAACCCGCTCCGGGACGCGCGAGGCTTCGACCTCGCCCGCGAGGCCGCCGACAACAGCCAGCTCACCGACGAGGACATCGGCCTCGCCAACGTCATCCTCACCAACGGAGCACGGCTCTACGTCGACCACGCCCACCCCGAATACAGCGCTCCGGAAGTCACCAACCCGCGCGACGCCGTCCTGTGGGACAAAGCCGGCGAACGCATCATGGCCGAAGCCGCCGAACGCGCCGCCCAGCTCCCCGGCGCCCAGCCCATCCACCTCTACAAGAACAACACCGACAACAAGGGCGCCTCCTACGGCACACACGAGAACTACCTGATGAAGCGGGAAACCGCCTTCTCGGACATCGTGCGCCACCTGACCCCCTTCTTCGTCTCCCGCCAGGTCTTCACCGGCGCCGGCCGCGTCGGCATCGGCCAGGACGGCCACGAACACGGCTTCCAGCTCAGCCAGCGCGCCGACTACTTCGAGGTCGAGGTCGGCCTGGAGACGACCCTCAAGCGCCCCATCATCAACACCCGCGACGAACCGCACGCCGACGCCGAGAAATGGCGCCGCCTGCACGTGATCATCGGCGACGCGAACCTGTCGGAGATCTCGACCTACCTCAAGCTGGGCACCACGGCCCTGGTCCTCTCCATGATCGAGGACGGCTTCATCGCCGTCGACCTCGCCGTCGACCAGCCCGTACGCACCCTCCACCAGGTCTCGCACGACCCCACGCTCAAGCACCTCGTCACCCTGCGCAGCGGCCGCACACTCACCGCCGTACAGCTCCAGATGGAGTACTACGAGCTGGCCCGCAAATACGTCGAGGAACGCTACGGCGCGGACGCCGACGACCAGACCAAGGACGTCCTCGGCCGCTGGGAGGACACCCTCAACCGGCTCGAGAACGACCCGATGAGCCTGGCCGGCGAACTGGACTGGGTCGCCAAGCGCGAGCTCATGGAGGGCTACCGCCGCCGCGACAACCTCGACTGGGACGCCGCCCGGCTGCACCTCGTCGACCTCCAGTACGCCGACGTACGGCCCGACAAGGGCCTCTACAACCGCCTGGTGGACCGCGGCCGCATCAAGCGCCTACTCGACGAGAACGAGGTCGAGCGGGCCCGCACCAAGCCCCCGGAGGACACCCGCGCCTACTTCCGCGGACGCTGCCTGGAGCAGTACGCGGACGACGTCGCGGCGGCCTCCTGGGACTCGGTGATCTTCGATCTGCCGGGCCGGGACTCGCTCCAGCGGGTCCCAACCCTGGAACCGCTTCGCGGAACGCGTAATCACGTCAAGGAACTCCTGGACCGCTGCCGCACCGCGGACGACCTGGTCAGGGTCCTGTCCGGCGGGTGAGCGGACCGAGCTGGTGCCGGGGAGTAGACAGCCGGACAGGGTGGAATATCCCAGGTCCGGGAACCATGGAGATGGTCCCCGTACGTTGGAGGAAGTGCGGGGCCGATGTCGGACCGGACTTGTAGGGTCTGATCTTGACCGAGCAACTGTGTCGGGCGAACCGAGCGGGGTGAGGGTGATGGCGACCAAGGACACCAGCGGCGGGCAGCAGAAGGCCACGCGGTCCACCGAGGAGGTCGAGGAGCAGGCGCAGGACGCGCAGGCATCGGAAGACCTCAAGGAACGCCAGGAAAAGCTGAACGACGACGTGGACTCCGTCCTGGACGAGATCGACGATGTACTCGAGGAGAATGCCGAGGATTTCGTTCGAAGCTTCGTGCAAAAGGGCGGACAGTAAAGGCTTCACGGTCACTTTTCCTTCGAAATGAAGGTAACGGGGGAGTTCGGGGTGGTTCGGCAATCGAGCGAGAAACAGTGCACGGGATGCAAGCGAAATCTGCCCGTGTCTGAGTTCGCCCGGGACAAGAACCGTAGTGACGGGCTTCAAGTGCGGTGTCGGGAGTGCGTGGCGGAGTACAGCGCCGCGCACTACCGGCGGCGCCGCGAGGCCATGGGGCTTACTGTCCGCGAGAAAGTCGATGTTCCAGCGGGGCACAAGCTCTGTCGGACCTGCGGCGAAGTCAAGCCGCACAGCGAGTGGCACCGCAACACGACCGCTTCTGACGGTTTGGCGACCCGCTGCAAGGCATGCCGAGCTATCCAGGGGCGGGAAGGCCACCTGAAGCGCCACTACGGCCTCACCGAAGCCGAGCGCGATCAGTTGATCGCCGAACAGGGCGGCGTCTGCTGCATATGTCTTGCCGCTCCCGCCGCACATGTGGATCACTGCCACGAGACGGGTAGGGTCCGTGGCGTACTGTGCTTCAGCTGCAACGCTGCGCTGGGGCAGTTCAAGGACCGGCCCGATGCCATAAGGCGGGCTGCCGCTTACGTGGAAGGAATCGCGTGGAAGCCAACACTCGTAGCACCGGGCGTCTACCAGCTGCCTTCCTGACGCCCGGGTCCTCCTCCTTCATGGACTTCCTCGGTGAGCACCAGCCGGAGATCCTCCCGGGCAACCGGCAGCTCCCGCCGGTGCAGGGCGTCATCGAGGCACCGCACGGCACCACGATCGTGGCGGTCACCTTCCCCGGCGGTGTCGTGCTCGCCGGTGACCGGCGGGCCACCATGGGCAACATGATCGCCCAGCGGGACATCGAGAAGGTCTTCCCGGCCGACGAGTACTCGGCGGTGGGCATCGCCGGCACGGCGGGCCTGGCCGTGGAGATGGTGAAGCTGTTCCAGCTGGAGCTGGAGCACTTCGAGAAGGTCGAGGGCGCGCAGCTGTCCCTGGAGGGCAAGGCGAACCGCCTGTCGACGATGATCCGGTCCAACCTGGGCATGGCGATGCAGGGGCTGGCCGTGGTGCCGCTGTTCGCCGGGTACGACGTGGACCGGGGCAGGGGCCGCATCTTCTCGTACGACGTGACGGGCGGCCGGTCCGAGGAGCGGAACTACGCGACCACGGGTTCGGGGTCGGTCTTCGCGCGCGGTGCGATGAAGAAGCTGTTCCGTGACGACCTGACCGAGGAGCAGGCGACGACGCTCGTGGTGCAGGCGCTGTACGACGCGGCTGACGACGACTCGGCGACCGGTGGTCCCGATGTCGCCCGCCGGATCTATCCGATCATCACTGTGATCACCGAGGACGGTTTCCGCCGGCTCGGTGAGGACGAGGCCGCGGAGCTGGCCGGCTCGGTGCTGCAGGCCCGGCTCGAGCAGCCCGACGGTCCGCGGGCCGCGCTGCTGTAGCGGGCGCGGGTCTTCGTTGTCAGGTGGTCCAGTGATTTCGACAGGAAGGGACGGATAACCGGTGTCGACGCCGTTCTATGTATCTCCTCAGCAGGCGATGGCGGACCGGGCGGAGTACGCCCGCAAGGGCATCGCGCGTGGCCGCAGCCTGGTCGTGCTGCAGTACGCCGACGGCATCGTGTTCGTCGGTGAGAATCCGTCCCGTGCGCTGCACAAGTTCAGTGAGATCTACGACCGGATCGGCTTCGCGGCCGCCGGTAAGTACAACGAGTACGAGAACCTGCGGATCGGTGGCGTGCGCTATGCCGATCTGCGGGGTTACACCTATGACCGTGACGACGTGACGGCGCGGGGTCTGGCGAACGTGTACGCCCAGACGCTGGGCACGATCTTCTCCAGCCAGGCCGAGAAGCCGTACGAGGTGGAGCTGGTCGTCGCGGAGGTCGGGGACAGCCCGGAGAACGACCAGATCTACCGGCTGCCGCACGACGGTTCGATCGTCGACGAGCACGGTTCGGTGGCGGTCGGGGGCAACGCGGAGCAGATCAGCGGGTATCTGGACCAGCGGCACCGGGACGGCATGACGCTGGCGGAGGCGCTGAAGCTGGCGGTGCAGGCGCTGTCCCGTGACACCAATGGGAGTGAGCGGGAGATTCCGGCGGAGCGGCTGGAGGTCGCGGTGCTGGACCGGACGCGTCCGCAGCAGCGGAAGTTCAAGCGCATCGTGGGCGGCCAGCTCTCGCGGCTGCTGGAGTCCGGTGCGGGTGCGGCGTCGACGGAGAGCGAGAGCGAGACCGAGGCCGGGAGCGACTCCGGTTCGGACGAGGAGTAGGCGCTCACCTCACCTCACCTCACCTCGCTTCACCTCACCTCGCCTCATCGCGGCGGGGCCGTAGAGCCCCGTACCACCAGGCTGACCGGCAGGTCCCCCTCCTCGGGGGGCCTGCCTTCCATTACGGCCAGCAGTGCCCGCATGCCCCGTTCGCCGAAGGCTTCCGCGTCGAGGCGGACGGTGGTGAGTTCGGGGTCGATGGCGGTGGCGAGGCCGAGGTCGTCGAGACCGGTGACGGAGAGGTCGTCGGGGACGCGGAGTCCGGCCCGGCGGACTGCCTTGTAGGCCCCGGCCGCCAGTTTGTCGTCGTCGCAGACCAGTGCCGTGGGCCGGGGCCCGGGCGCGGCGAGGGCGGCTTCCGTGGCTCTCAGCGCGCCCTCGATCGAGATGGGGGCGCGGATCGTGCGCAGCTCGGTGCCGGGGGCGGTGGCGAGCCGCGAGACCAGTTCGCGGGCGCGTACCTCGAAGGTCCAGGAGGGGATGTCCGCGGCGAGGTGGAGGAAGCTGCGGTGGCCGAGGGCGAGCAGGTGCTCGGTGACCTGGCGGATGCCGTCGGCGATGTCGAGGTTGACGGTGGCGGCGCCCAGGCTGCCCTCGGGGTCGCTGTCGAGCATGACGAGGGGGAGTTGGTCGCCCCGGATGGCGGTCAGGGCGTCGGCGGCCATGGAGGAGGCGATGACGCCGTCCAGTGCGGCCTGGGCGGAGGCGAAGGGGTCCCGGGCGGGGCCGACGCCTTCGGGTGAGGGGTAGAGGACGACGCCGAAGCCGTGTTCGGCGGCGACCCGTGCGGCGCCGGTGTACACCTCCGCGAAGAACTCCGTGGTGAGCGCGGGGACGACCAGCAGGACGGTGCGGGTGCGGCCGAGGCGCAGGTTGCGTGCGGCGAGGTTGGGGCGGTAGCCGAGTTCCAGCGCGGCGTCGCGGACTCGCTGGGCCGTGGGTTCCGACACGCGGCCGCGCCATTTGTCGCCGAGGACCAGGGAGACCGCTGCCTGGGAGACGCCGGCGGCCTGGGCGACGTCCCGGCTCGTGGGGCGGGTGCTGCCTCGTGCCACCGTTCGCCTGCGCTTTCGTCTGGACTGCTGAACTGGCGACATGGTACGTATGGCGAGACAAGTTATACGTAACACTTGCTGGAGTGGGACAGGGAGGTGCGTCGTGGTCGCCGGGTATCTGGACATCCTCCGGGCGAGGCATGCCGTGCGGCTGCTCGTCGGCACGCTGGTCGGGCGGTTGCCCAACGCCACCGCGGCGATCGCGATCGTGCTGTTCGTGCGGGCCGAGGGGGGTTCGTACAGCCTCGCGGGGGCGCTGGCGGCGGTGTACGGCGTCGCGAACGCCGTGGGCCAGCCGGTGCTGGGGCGGCTGGTGGACCTGCACGGGCAGCCGCGGGTGCAGTTGCCGGCCGCGGTGCTGTCGGGGCTGGCGATGGCCGGGTTCGCGTTCGCGGGCACCGGGACGGCCGCGCTCGCGTACCTGTCCGTGGGGGCGGCGGGGCTGTTCACGCCGCCGCTGGAGGGCGGTCTGCGGGCGCTGTGGCCGAGCGTGCTCCGCAAGGAGGACCAGGTGCACACGGCGTACGCGATGGACGCCGTGGCGCAGGAGGTCATGTTCACCGTCGGGCCGCTGCTGGTGACGGTGTGCGTGTCGCTGTGGTCGCCGCAGGCGGCGCTGCTCGTGCTGAACGGTGTCGGTGTGCTGGGTGCGCTGTCGGTGGTCGTGTCGCCGCCCTCACGCGCGTGGCGGTCGGCGCCCCGCGAGGCGCACTGGCTGGGCGCGCTGCGTTCGGGCGGGCTGCTGGCGCTGCTGGGCGCGTTCCTGTTCATCGGGATGGCGCTCGGGTCGATCACGGTCGCCTCGGTGCCGTACGCCGACGGGCACGGGGGTGACGCCGTGTACGGGTGGCTGATGGCCGCGCTGGGGCTCGGTGCGCTGGTGGGCGGAGCGGTCTACGGGGCGCGGCAGTGGGCCGGTGAGCCGGCGCGGCGGCTGCGGGTGCTGGTGGCTCTGCTGGCGGTCTGTTACCTGCCGCTGATGCTGATGCCGGGCGCGGTGGCCATGGTGCTGCTCACGGTCCTCGCGGGTGTCTTCCTCGCGCCGTGCATCGCCTGTGCGTTCGTGCTCGTCGACGTGCACGCGCCGCGCGGCACGGTGACGGAGGCGTTCTCGTGGCTCGTGACGACGTTCACGGTGGGCGCTTCGGTGGGCACGGGTCTCGCGGGGCCCGTGGTGGAGCACGGCGGGGCGCTGTGGGGCTTCGCGGTGCCGGGTGCGGCGGGTTTCGTCTCGCTGCTCGTACTGGCGTGCACCGGGCGGGTCCTCGCAGCTCCCGCGCGGGAGGCGGTGGTTGCGGCTTCATCGGAAAATGATCCAAACCGTGCCGTCGAACCCCGTTTCAGTTCGGGTCATCAGGCGTAATGTTCAGTCATGGACCGCCGCATTTTCGGGCTGGAGAACGAGTACGGCGTCACGTGCACGTTCAGGGGACAGCGCCGCCTGTCGCCTGACGAGGTGGCGCGGTACCTCTTCCGCCGTGTCGTGTCATGGGGCCGCAGCAGCAACGTCTTTCTGCGCAATGGCGCCCGCCTGTATCTCGACGTGGGATCACATCCGGAATACGCGACACCCGAGTGTGACAACGTGACCGAACTCGTCACCCACGACAAGGCGGGCGAGCGCATTCTCGAAGGACTCCTGGTGGACGCCGAACGACGCCTGCACGAGGAGGGAATCGCGGGCGACGTCTACCTCTTCAAGAACAACACCGACTCCGCGGGCAACTCGTACGGTTGTCACGAGAATTACCTCGTGGCCCGGCACGGGGAGTTCTCGCGGCTCGCGGACATCCTCATTCCGTTCCTGGTGACAAGGCAGTTGCTCTGCGGTGCCGGCAAGGTGCTGCAGACGCCGCGCGGTGCGGTGTACTGCGTCAGCCAGCGGGCGGAGCACATCTGGGAGGGCGTCTCCTCGGCGACGACCCGGTCCCGGCCCATCATCAACACGCGCGACGAGCCGCACGCCGACGCGGAGCGCTACCGGCGGCTGCACGTCATCGTGGGCGACTCGAACATGTCCGAGACGACCATGCTGCTGAAGGTCGGCGCGACCGACCTGGTGCTGCGCATGATCGAGGCGGGCACGGTGATGCGGGACCTGACCCTGGAGAACCCGATCCGGGCGATCCGCGAGGTCAGCCACGACATCACCGGGCGCCGCAAGGTGCGTCTGGCCAGCGGCCGGGAGGCGTCGGCGCTGGAGGTGCAGCGGGAGTACTACGAGAAGGCCGTGGACTTCTGCGAGCGCCGAGGCATCCGCACGGGCACCGTGGAGCGGGTGCTGGAGCTGTGGGGCCGCACGCTGGACGCCATCGAGGCCGAGGACCTGGACCGCATCGACACCGAGATCGACTGGGTCATGAAGTACAAGCTGCTGGAGCGGTACCGGGCCAAGCACAACATGACCATGTCGCATCCGCGGGTCGCGCAGATAGACCTCGCCTACCACGACATCCACCGGCGTCGTGGTCTGTACTACCTGCTCGAGAAGAAGGGCCAGGCGGCCCGGGTCGCCAACGACTTGAAGATCTTCGAGGGCAAGTCCGTTCCGCCGCAGACCACTCGGGCCCGGCTGCGCGGCGACTTCATCCGGCGGGCCCAGGAGCAGCGCCGGGACTTCACCGTCGACTGGGTCCACCTCAAGCTCAACGACCAGGCGCAGCGCACCGTGTTGTGCAAGGACCCGTTCCGTTCGGTGGACGACCGGGTGGAGAAGCTGATCGCCGGGATGTGATCCGGGTCTGGTCCGGGTGTGATCCGGGCGGCATGAGACCGGACGGGTGAGACAGGCGCCTCCGCGCGAAAGGGCGGAACGCCACACGGGCACCGTACGTTAGCCGTGCGGTGCCCTTCTCACGCCGTAGAGTTGCGCGCACGCCAGCCAACAGGACCGACCCGATTCCGATACGAGGCCCCCACGTGCGCCGACGCTCACTCCTCATCGCCGTCCCCGCGGGACTGGCCACGCTCGCCGCCTGCGGTGACAGCGACGACTCCGGCTCATCGGGCAGCGCGAGCGAGAGCCCGTCGCCCGACGCGTCGGCCACGTCGGCCGCGCCGCCGCCGAAGATCGTCGACGGTCCGCTGCCGGCGATCACGGCGGGGACGAAGTTCGGCGAGAAGCCGACCGTCGCCAAGGGCAGCGGCGAGCCGTCCAAGGATCTCGCGGTCAAGACGGTCATCGCGGGCGGCGGCAAGGCCGTCGCGGAGAACGACTTCATCTCGGCGCACTACCTCGGCCAGATCTGGCAGAGCGCGAAGGTCTTCGACAACAGCTACGACCGCAAGACCCCGCTGATCATCCAGCTCGCCCAGGGCAGCATCATCGACGGCTGGCGGTACGCGCTCACCGGCAAGAAGACCGGCAGCCGCGTCCAGTTCTCGGTGCCGCCGACCTGGGGGTACGGGGAGCAGGGCAGCGAGCAGGCGGGCATCAAGGGCGACGACACGCTGGTGTTCGTGGTCGATGTCCAGGACACGTTCAACGCGAAGAGCAGCGCCCAGGGCAAGAAGGTCGCGCAGGACGACGCAGCCCTGCCGAAGGTCGGCACCAACACCGACGGCAAGGCGCCGTCCATCGAGGTGCCGAAGGCCGACGCGCCGAAGAAGCTCGTCGCCGAGTACGTCCTGGAGGGCGACGGCGCCGAGGTGGGCGCCCAGGACACCGTGCTCGTGCAGTACAAGGGTGTGCTGTGGGACGGTGGCAAGGAGTTCGACTCCACGTACGGCAGGAAGCAGCTGACGTCCTTCTCGCTGCAGCAGGTCGTCAAGGGCTGGGCGCAGGGGCTGACGGGCAAGAAGGTCGGCAGCCGCGTCCTCATCGTCATTCCGCCGGACCTGGGTTACGGCGACAGCCCGCCGGAGGGCAGCGGCATCGAGAAGGACTCCACGCTGGTCTTCTCCGTGGACATCCTCGCGAAGATGTGACGCCGGGGGATGTAAGACTTGGGCCGTTGCCTTTCCGCAGACAAGCAGGAGCTGAACACGTGAGCATCGACAAGCCCGAGGTCGACTTCCCGGGCGGCGAGCCCCCGGCGGACCTCGAGATCAAGGACATCTGGGAGGGCGACGGCCCGGTTGCCGAGGCCGGTCAGACCGTGACCGTCCACTACGTGGGCGTGACCTTCAGCACGGGCGAGGAGTTCGACGCCAGCTGGAACCGCGGTGCGCCGTTCCGCTTCCCGCTCGGTGGCGGCCGCGTCATCGCGGGCTGGGACCAGGGCGTGCAGGGCATGAAGGTCGGCGGCCGCCGCCAGCTGACCATCCCCGCGCACCTCGCCTACGGCGACCAGAGCCCGACCCCGGCGATCCCGGCCGGCTCGACGCTGATCTTCGTGGTCGATCTGCTCGGAGTCTGATCGAAGTACGAGCGGTCGGCGTTCGGAGCCGGTCACCTGGGGTCCATGCCTGTCCGGGCATGGGCCCTCGGCTTTTCCCGCGCCACCGCGGGGCGGTACGGTCATCCGTCGTAAGCACCATAGGGAGAAGGGCGTCGATGGCCATTGCCAAGGCCGAGCGGCTGATGAACCTGGCGCTGTGTCTGCTCGGGACACGGCGGCCACTCAGCAAGCGTGAGCTGCGCGAGTCGGTCGAGGCCTACCTCGAAGCGGGCTCCGACGACTCCTTCAACCGCATGTTCGAGCGCGACAAGGACGATCTGCGCGAGCTGGGACTGGTCATCGAGACCGTGGAGAGCCTCGACGGGGAGATCGGCTACCTGGCCCGCCGGGACAGCAACCGGCTGCCGCCCATCACCCTGGACGCCGAGGAGGCCGCCGCGCTCGGGCTGGCCGCGAAGGTGTGGCAGCAGGCCCGCCTCGCCGGTGCCGCGAGCGGCGCGCTGCAGAAGCTGCGGGCGGCCGGGCTGCCCGAGGACGTCGACCCCTACGAGGCGCACAGCGCACTGGAGCCCCGTATCCCGGTGCACGAGGCGGCCTTCGAGCCGCTGATGCTGGCCTGCCGCGACCGCCGGCCGGTCCTCTTCGACTACCGCAAGGCGAACGCCGTCCAGCCCGAGCCCCGCCACGTGGAGCCGTGGGCGCTGGAGTGCTGGCGCGGCCACTGGTACCTGGCGGGCTTCGACCGCGACCGCGGTGCCGAGCGGGTGTTCCGGCTGTCGCGGATCACGGGGAAGGTGCGTTCGCGCGGTGCGCGCTTCACCGCGCCGGTGCCCGACGTCGTCACCGTCCGGGAGACGGTCGCGAGCTGGGCGGGGGAGACCGCCGACCGGTCCGCGCTGATCCGGCTGCGTGCGGGCGCGGGGTACCCCCTTCGGGCGAAGGCCGGCCGGGTGCGGGAACTCGGTGACGGCTGGGACGAGTTGGAGATTCCGTACGGGCACGGCCTGGACGCCTGGCTGGTGGAGTTCGGGCCGGACGTGGTGGTGCTGGAGCCCGCGGAGTTGCGTGCGGACGTGGTGGACCGGCTGCGTGCCGTCGCCAAGGGCTGAGGGGGAGCGGACAACACTGTGGCAGGCAAACCGGTCAGGCCCGTGAACGCCATCGACCAGACCCGGCGGATGCTGTCCCTGGTGACGTATCTGCGCGAGCGTCCCGGCGCCCGGGTCGAGGACGTGGCCCGCGCCTTCGGCATCACCGAGGACGAGCTGGTCTCCGACCTCGACGTGCTCCCGATGTGCGGGACCAGCTTCCGCGGCGGCGACCTCCTGGACATCGACACCGACGGCGAGCGCATCTGGTGGCACAACCCGGCCGCGCTGGGCGCGGACGCCGCCGAGCCGCTGCGGCTGGCCGCCGACGAGGCGACCGCGCTGCTCGTCGCCGCCCGGGCCGTCGCGACCCTGCCGGGGCTGCGCGAGAGCGACCGGCAGGCGCTGCTGCGGGCGACCGCGAAGGTGGAGGCCTCGGCCGGTGAGGCCGCCGGTGCCAGCTCGCGCCTGTCCGTCACCTTCGAGTCCGAGGGCGGTGTCTTCGCCGACGTCGACCGGGCCATCTCGGAGCGCCGCCGGCTGTGGATCCGCTACTACTCGCCGGCCCGCGACGAGGTCACCGAGCGGGAGATCGACCCCATCCGCCTGGTCAGCGTCGGGCACACGTACGTGGAGGCCTGGTGCCGCCGCTCCGAGGCCCGGCGCACCTTCCGGCTCGACCGGGTGGCCGAGATCCGCATCCTGGACGAGCCGTCCGCACCGCCGGAGGTGGAGCTGCGGGACCTGTCAGAGGGGCTGGTGCAGCCCGCCGCGGAGGACCCCGAGGTCGTCGTCGAGGTCGGTCCCGGCGGGCGCTGGGTCGCCGAGTACTACCCGCACGACAGCGCCGATGAACGTCCCGACGGCGGTCTGCGTATCACTCTGCGCACTCCCGACCCGGCCTCCCTGAGGCGGCTCGCGCTGCGGCTCGGACGGGACGGCCGGATCGTCTCCCCGCCCGCGCTGGCCGACAGCGCCCGGCGGGCCGCCCGCGAGGCGCTCGCCGCGTACGACGGGACCGAGGCGGCCGGGGCGCACGGCGGGGCCGACACCGCCGAGGGCGCGCGTCACGGGGCAGCGGCGGCCGAGGGGCGGCACGACAGGCAGGAGCAAGGACTGTGAGCGACCCCCTGGGGCCGATCGGGCCGTCCGGGCCGTCCGGGCCGTCCGGGACCAGCCTGGACGGGCCGTCCGGGTCGTCCGGCCCGTCCGGGCCGGGCATGACCGCGGCGGTCGCCTTCGCCGGTATGAGGCGCGTGTCGCCGGTCGTGTTCAAGGCGGGCTGCCCGGACTGCCGGGGCCGTTTCGAACTGGCCGCGAGCGCCCTGCGCCTGGCCATCGGCGCCACGAGCCGGACCACCTTCTACTCGTTCACCTGCCCGGAGTGCGGGACGGCCGTGCGCAAGCCGGCGGGGGAGCGGGTCGTGGAGCTGCTCACCGGTGGCGGGGTCAGGACCCTGCGCCTGCACTCCACCGTCTAGTCTCGACGTCATGTTCTGGCCGATGTTCGCGGTTGCCGTGGGTTTCCTGGGTCTCGCCGTCCTCGCGGTGTTCGCCGTGAAGGTGTTCGTGGAGGCGCAGCGCCTCGGCCGGCAGGTGACGGACTCCGCGCGCCGGATCAGCCGGGCCGCCGAGGACCTGGAGCGCGCGACCGAGAGCGCCGCCCGCGCCGTGGACGCCTTGTGAACGGCTGGAACTCGCCACGGGGCGGTGCCGACGGCCCGACAGGCCGGTGTGAGTTACGTTTTGGGACACTTCGCCCTGTCACCCCACGGGCCCCGGGCGGTACGCTGCTGGTCGCGGCCAGGAAAACGAGGCCCGGTCGCGGACGGGAGTACGCACGGGGATTGCCTCACGTTCACCCCTGAGCGTTACGATCGCTGCACAAGACGATCGATCGGACGTGTGTCCGGCCGGTCGGACAGCACCCACCCAGCCGCCTCGGTGAGAAGGTAAAGACTTATGTTCGGAAGGCTCGGCGCCCCCGAGATCATTCTCATCCTCGTCGTCATCATCCTGCTGTTCGGCGCGAAGAAGCTTCCGGACATGGCGCGGTCGCTCGGCAAGTCGGCGCGCATCCTCAAGAGCGAGGCCAAGGCCATGAAGAGCGAGGCCAAGTCCGACGACGCCGCCCCCGCCGACCCGCCGAACCCCGAGCAGTCCGCGGCGCAGCGCACCATCCAGGCCGCCCCCGGCGACGTGACCAGCTCCCGGCCGGTCACCGAGCCGACGGACACGACCAAGCGCTGACGCAGGGCCGGTGTGATCTCCGGCCCGCCGCACGAGATGGGAACGTGGGTTGCTGAAGTCTGCCCGCAACAAGGAGAAGGACCCCGAGGGGCGGATGCCGCTCGCGGAACACCTTCGTGAGCTCCGCAACCGGCTCGCGAAGGCGCTGCTGGCGATCGTGGTCGTCACTGTCGTCGCCGCCTTCTTCTACGAGGAGATCATCAACGTCCTCACGGAACCGATCCTCGAGTCGATCGGCTGTGAGAAGTCGTTCGCGGAGCTGGCCCAGTCGGAGGCCGGCTCGAAGCCGTGCGCGCAGATCACCCTCAACGGTCTGCTCGGCCCCTTCACCCTGGCCCTGAAGGTGTCCCTGACGGCCGGTGTCGTGCTGGCCTCCCCGGTCTGGCTCTACCAGCTGTGGGCGTTCGTCGCCCCGGGCCTGCACCGCAAGGAGAAGAAGTACGCCTACGCGTTCGTCGCCACCGGTGCCCCGCTGTTCCTCGTCGGCGCCTACTTCGCGTACGCGGTGCTTCCCACCTCGGCGAAGGTGCTGATCGAGTTCACGCCGAGCAACGTCGACAACCTGCTGCCGCTGGACGAGCTGCTCGACCTCGTCACGCGCATGGTGATCGTCTTCGGTCTCTCCTTCGAGCTGCCCCTGCTGCTGGTGATGCTCAACTTCACCGGGGTGCTGACCGGCAAGCGGATGCTCGGCTGGTGGCGGGCGATGATCATGGGGATCACGCTGTTCGCGGCCATCGCCACGCCCAGCACCGACCCCCTGACGATGATCATGCTGGCCGGCCCGATCTGGGTCCTGTACTTCGCCGCGGTCACCGTCTCCCTGCTGAACGACCGTCGCAAGGCCCGCCGCGAGGCCCTGGAGCCCGACGACGACGAGGCGTCCGAGCTGGACCTCACGCCCGAGGCCATCGGCGAGGTCGAGGCCGTGACCACCGCCCGTGCCCTGCCCGAGCAGGCCACGAAGGACCGGGTCAACGGCTACGACGACGTGACCTGAGGAACGCCGGGGCGGTGACGGCACGCGCCGCCGCCCCCCACGGAACCCCCACACGGCCGATCCCGATAATGATCGTCCGGTTGTCGGTGCGGGCCGGTACGCTCGAAAGCACGATGACAGAGGATCTCTCACCGGCCGAGCGGTACGCGGCAGCCCGTCAGCGCGCTGTCGAGCAGGCCACCGCGCTCGCCTCCTTCCGCGAGATGTACGACTTCGGCCTCGACCCCTTCCAGATCGAGGCCTGCCAGGCGCTCGAGGCGGGCAAGGGCGTGCTGGTGGCCGCGCCCACCGGCTCCGGCAAGACGATCGTCGGCGAGTTCGCCGTCCACCTCGCCCTCCAGCAGGGCAGGAAGTGCTTCTACACGACGCCGATCAAGGCCCTGTCGAACCAGAAGTACGCCGACCTGTGCCGCCGCTACGGCACCGACAAGGTCGGCCTGCTCACCGGCGACAACAGCGTGAACTCCGAAGCCCCGGTGGTCGTGATGACCACCGAGGTCCTGCGGAACATGCTGTACGCGGGTTCGCAGACCCTCCTCGGCCTCGGCCACGTGGTCATGGACGAGGTGCACTACCTCTCCGACCGGTTCCGCGGCGCCGTGTGGGAGGAAGTGATCATCCACCTCCCCGAGTCCGTGACCCTGGTCTCGCTCTCGGCGACCGTGTCGAACGCGGAGGAGTTCGGCGACTGGCTCGACACCGTGCGCGGCGACACCCAGGTGATCGTCTCCGAGCACCGGCCCGTCCCGCTGTTCCAGCACGTGCTGGCCGGACGCCGGATGTACGACCTGTTCGAGGAGGCCGAGGGCCACAAGAAGGCCGTCAACCCCGACCTGACGCGCATGGCGCGCCTGGAGGCGAGCCGCCCCTCCTACCAGGACCGCAGGCGCGGCCGCGCCATGAAGGAGGCCGACCGGGAGCGGGAGCGCAGACAGCGCTCGCGGGTGTGGACGCCGAGCCGGCCCGAGGTCATCGAGCGGCTGGACTCGGAGGGGCTGCTGCCCGCGATCACCTTCATCTTCAGCCGGGCCGGCTGCGAGGCCGCCGTCCAGCAGTGCCTGTACGCGGGCCTCAGGCTGAACGACGAGGGCGCCCGGGAGCGGGTGCGGGCCCTCGTCGAGGAGCGCACCGCCTCCATCCCCCACGAGGACCTGCACGTCCTGGGCTACTACGAGTGGCTGGAAGGGCTGGAGCGCGGCATCGCCGCCCACCACGCGGGCATGCTGCCCACCTTCAAGGAGGTCGTCGAGGAGCTGTTCGTCCGCGGACTGGTGAAGGCCGTCTTCGCGACCGAGACCCTCGCCCTCGGCATCAACATGCCGGCCCGCTCGGTCGTGCTGGAGAAGCTCGTCAAGTGGAACGGCGAGCAGCACGCCGACATCACCCCCGGCGAGTTCACCCAGCTCACCGGCCGGGCCGGACGGCGCGGCATCGACGTCGAGGGCCACGCGGTGGTGCTGTGGCAGCGCGCCATGAACCCCGAGCACCTCGCGGGACTGGCCGGCACCCGCACCTACCCGCTGCGCTCCAGCTTCAAGCCGTCGTACAACATGGCGGTCAACCTGGTCGAGCAGTTCGGCCGGCACCGCTCGCGGGAGCTGCTGGAGACGTCGTTCGCGCAGTTCCAGGCGGACAAGTCGGTCGTCGGCATCTCCCGGCAGGTGCAGCGCAACGAGGAGGGCCTGGAGGGCTACCAGGCATCCATGACCTGCCACCTCGGCGACTTCGACGAGTACGCCCGGCTGCGCCGCGAGCTGAAGGACCGCGAGCAGGAGCTGGCCCGGCAGGGCGCCAACCAGCGGCGTGCCGAGGCCGCCGTGGCGCTGGAGAAGCTGAAGCCGGGCGACGTCATCCACGTGCCGACCGGCAAGTTCGCGGGCCTCGCCCTGGTCCTCGACCCGGGACTGCCGGCCGGGCGGTCCAACGGCCACCGCGGCTTCGACCACCACGACGGGCCCCGCCCGCTGGTGCTGACCGCCGAGCGGCAGGTCAAGCGGCTGGCGTCGATCGACTTCCCGGTGCCCGTCGAGGCGCTGGACCGGATGCGGATCCCGAAGTCCTTCAACGCGCGCTCGCCGCAGGCCCGCCGCGACCTCGCCTCCGCGCTGCGCACCAAGGCCGGGCACATCACGCCGGAGCGGGCCCGCAAGAAGCGCTCCCAGGCCGCCGACGACCGGGAGATCAACCGGCTGCGCAAGGCGATCCGCGCCCACCCCTGCCACGGCTGCGACGACCGCGAGGACCACGCCCGCTGGGCCGAGCGCTACCACCGGCTGCTGCGCGACACCTCGCAGCTGGAGCGCCGGATCGAGGGCCGGACCAACACCATCGCCCGCACCTTCGACCGGATCGTCGCGCTGCTGACGGAGCTGGACTACCTGCGCGGCGACGAGGTCACCGAGCACGGCAAGCGCCTGGCACGGCTCTACGGCGAGCTGGACCTGCTCGCCAGCGAGTGCCTGCGCGAAGGCGTCTGGGAGGGGCTGTCCCCGGCGGAGCTGGCCGCCTGCGTCTCGGCGCTGGTCTTCGAGTCGCGGGCCGCCGACGACGCGATGGCGCCCAAGGTGCCCTCCGGCAGGGCCAAGGCCGCGCTCGGCGAGACGGTCCGCATCTGGGGCCGCCTGGACGCCCTGGAGGAGGACTTCCGGATCAGCCAGACCGAGGGCGTCGGCCAGCGCGAGCCCGACCTCGGCTTCGCCTGGGCGGCGTACATGTGGGCCTCCGGCAAGGGGCTCGACGAGGTGCTGCGCGAGGTCGAGATGCCGGCCGGCGACTTCGTGCGCTGGTGCAAGCAGGTCATCGACGTCCTCGGCCAGATCTCGGCCGCCGCGCCGGGGGCGGGCTCCACCGTCCCGAAGAACGCGCGCAAGGCGGTCGACGAGCTGCTGCGCGGGGTGGTCGCCTACTCGTCCGTGGGCTGACCCGGCCCCGACACCTCACCTGGCCCGGCGGGAGAACCCGCCGGGCCTTCGCACGTTCCGCGCCCCGTTCCCTCGTCACGGTGAGTCATTTTCGAGCACACTTGAGGCATTACTCCACGTGTTCGAATGACTCCCGGGCGTGCAAATGGGCCCGACCATACTCCAGACCCCGTGCCCGTTTCAGGTGCTTGCCGAATATGACACGGCGATGATCCCCCCGGACTAAGCTCGCCCGCAGCGCACCGAGTTGAGGTGGAATCGCGCGCTTGTTCCCAATGCGCCGAAGATCCCGACAACTCCCAGACATACCCCGTCGCTAGGGGGTGTCGTTTGGATCAGGCCGGCTCCAGGCAACGGTGCTTTGTTGCCGACTCGAGCGGGGTCTGGTGCGTGCAGCTGCAAGGCGGAGGAGGGCGACAACGCGGAGCGTTGGCAACCGACGACAACGCCGCAGATGTGCGTGCCAGACCCCGCGACCCCGGCAAGATCCAAACGGCGCCCCCTAGCTTCCCCATCCCAGCCGATTCGTTTTCAGAGGGCCTACATGGTGAGTGTTGATTCCCCTCCAGGTCGCCGTGAACTTCCCTACGCGCGAACGCTGTTGCTGCCGGCCATACTGATGGCCGCGGCCACCGGGGCCGCCGTCGCCCTCGTGACGGAACCGGCCCGGCTCGCCGTCGGCCTGTGCGGTGCCGTCGCCACCGTCCTGGTGATCGCCGCGGCCGCCGAAGCGGTACGCCGCGGCCGCGCGCTGCGGGCCCTCGGCGCCGAGCACGCCCGTCACACCGCGTATCTGGAGCACCGGGCCGCGAGCCACCACGAGGAGATGGTCCGTCTCGGCGCCGAAGTCCTCCCCGCCGTCCTGAACTTCATGCGCAGGGGCGTCACGCCCCGCGAAATGATGGGCCGCCTCGGCGAGGTGGACCCCTCCTACACCGAACTCGGCGAACCCCAGCGCAAGCTGATCCGGATGGTCTGCGAGATCGTCGACCACGAGGACGCCATGCGCGAGTCCGCCGAGCGCTCCTTCGTCGACATCGCCCGCCGAGTCCAGGCGATCGTCCACCAGCAGCAGAAGGAACTCCGCGAGATGGAGGAGGACCACGGGCGCAACCCCGAGGTCTTCGACGACCTCCTGCGCATCGACCACGGCACCTCGCTGATCGGCCGCCTCGCCGACTCCATCTCCGTGATCGGCGGCGGCCGCCCCGGACGCCAGTGGCCCGAACCGGTCGCCCTCTACAGCGTGCTGCGCGGCGCCATGTCCCGGATCCTGGAGTACCGCCGGATCAACCTGGCCTCCATCGCCAAGGTCAACATCAAGGGCACCGCCGTCGAACCGGTCATCCACGCCGCCGCGGAACTCCTCGACAACGCCACCCGCTACTCGCCGCCCGCGGCCAAGGTGCACGTCACCGCGACCGAGGTGCAGAGCGGTGTGTGCATCGAGATCGAGGACGCCGGCGTCAGCCTCAGCGAGGAGTCCCGCGGCCGCATCGAGGGCCTGCTCGAGCAGGCCAAGCGCGGCACCGACGTGCAGGACCTCGCCCACCATCCCCGCCTGGGCCTGTCCGTGGTCGGCCGGCTGTGCACCCAGTTCGGCATGGACGTCTCGCTGCGGGCCTCCGCGTACGGCGGCGTCCGCGCCATCCTCATCGTGCCCAGCAAGATGATGACCACCGAGCCCGGCGTCGGCCTCGCCCACGGCATCGGCGCCACCTCGATCCCCACCCCCGGCCCCGACGCCCTGCCCGGACCGGAGCGCAAGCCCAAGAAGCGCCGTCCCACCAGCCCCCGGATCCCCGCCACGGTGTCCCTGGAGGACGACGTTCCGGAGGTGACCGAGTGGACGGCGGGCGGGCTCCCGCAGCGCCGCAGCCGGGTCAAGATGCCGCTCAGCCAGCGCCTCGCCGAGCAGGCCGTGTGGGAGCGGGAGGACGCCGAACGCGAGGCCCGCCAGGCCGCCGAGCGCGCCCGGGGCGGCATCCCGGCGCCCGCGGAGCCGGAGCCCGCGCAGGACAAGGACCAGGGCGGCCTCCCGCCGGGCCACTTCATCGGCGCCTTCTGGGAGGGGCTCAAGCAGCACCCGGGCAGCACGCAGGCCCACCAGCAGTCCAGCAGCAGCGAGCCGGCCCACGCCCCGGCAGACGACGAGGGGAACCTCAAGTGATCGAGCAGCAAGGCAAGTTCGACTGGATGCTCCGGGACCTCTACGACGGCGTCCCGGGCATCGAGATGATCGTGGTGCTCTCCGCCGACGGCCTGCGCATCGCCCGCTACTCCGGGGACCCGGACGCCGCCGACCGCGTCGCCGCCGCCTGCGCGGGCCTGCAGAGCCTGGCCGGCGCCGTCAGCCAGGAGATCCCCACCAGCGACGGCGACATGAAGATGGTGCTCATCGAGATGAACGGCGGCTACTTCTACCTGATGGCCGCCGGTCCCAACGCCTATCTCGCCGTGCTCTCCGACGTCCGCTGCGAACCCGGCCGGATGGGCCTGAGCATGGCCGACCTGGTCGCCCGGATCGGCCCCCACCTCACCAGTCCGGCACGGCGCAACGGGCAGACCGTATGAGTCCTCCCAGGCGCCAGAGGCGATCCCCCGGGCCCGACCGGCCCGCCGCGCCCGCCCCTCCCGCGCCCGCCGCACCCGGCGCGCCCGCCAAGGAGGGCGAGGTCCGCAACCCCGAGCGGCTCTTCGTCATCGGCGGTGAGGGAGGCGGCGAACGCGCCGACATCGACCTCGTCACCCTGATCGTGGCCCGCGCCGACCCCCCGGTGTCCGCCACCCCGGAACAGGCCGCCCTGCTGCGGCTGTGCGCCGCACCCCTGTCGGTGGCCGAGCTGTCGGCCTATCTGAGCCTGCCGTTCAGTGTGGTGACCGTACTGCTCACCGACCTGCTGGCGGCGGAACTGGTGCAGGCCCGCGCCCCGATCGTCCGCCAGAAGGTCGCCGACCGAAACCTCCTCGAAGCGGTGATGCATGGACTTCAAAAGCTCTGACACGATCCCGGGCCCACGGACCGAGGACCGGCTGCCGCACACGGCCGAGGCCGCCGTGAAAATCGTCATCGTGGGCGGCTTCGGGGTCGGCAAGACCACCATGGTCGGTTCGGTCAGCGAGATCCGGCCGCTGACCACCGAGGAGACGATGACCCAGGCCGGGATCGGCGTCGACGACAACTACGGCTCCGCCTCCAAGACTGCCACCACCGTCGCCATGGACTTCGGCCGCATCAGCATCACCGACGAACTGGTCCTCTACCTCTTCGGCACGCCCGGCCAGGAGCGCTTCTGGTTCCTGTGGAACGGCCTGTTCGAAGGCGCCCTCGGCGCGGTCGTCCTGGTCGACACCCGCCGCCTGGAGGTCAGCTTCGACGTCATGGGCCGCCTGGAGGAACGCGGCGTGCCCTTCGTCGTCGCCGTCAACACCTTCCCGGACGCGCCCCATTACCCCGTCGCGGAACTGCGCACCGCGCTCGACCTGCCCGAGGAGATCCCCATCCTCGACTGCGACGTGCGGCGCCGGGCCTCCAGCCGGGACGTCCTGATGACCCTGATGCGCTTCCTGCACTCCCTCGCCATGAAGGGCGCGCTCACCTGACCCGCGCGCCCCACCGACCCCCGACGTGACCCACACCTTCTGACGTGACCACACCTTTTGTTGCGGAGCGAGACTGTGACGCCTGAAAGCCACTCCCCGACCGGAACGGGCGAACCCCTGCTCGGACCACCGCCCGGCTGCCCCGCGCACGGCCTCGGGCCGGGCGGACTGCACCGGCTCCACGAGGCGGACGACCTGGAGGAGCTGTACGAGAGGCTGCGCGAGCAGCACGGGCCGGTGGCGCCCGCGCTGCTCCACGACGACGTACCCATGTGGGTGGTCCTCGGGCACGCCGAGAACCTGCACATGGTCAGCACCCCCTCCCAGTTCTGCCGCGACAGCCGGATCTGGACCCCGCTCAACGAGGGCATGGTCAAGCCAGACCACCCCCTCATGCCGCACATCGCCTGGCAGCCCATCTGCTCGCACGCCGAGGGCGACGAGCACAAGCGCCTGCGCGGCGCGGTCACCAGCGCCATGTCCGACCTCGACTACCGGGAGCTGCGCCGGCACATCAAGCGCTACACCCAGCGCGTCGTCAACCGCTTCTGCGAGGAGGGCCGCGCCGACCTGGTCAGCCGGTTCGCCGAGCACCTGCCGATGGGCGTGATGTGCCATCTGCTCGGCATGCCCGAGGAGTACAACGACCGGCTGGTGGAGGCCGCCCGCGACACCCTCAAGGGCACCGACACGGCGATCGCCAGCCACGCCTACGTCATGGAGGCGCTGGGACGGCTCACCGCCACCCGCCGGGCCGACCCGGCCGACGACATCGCGGGCCGCCTGGTCACCCACCCGGCCGGGCTCACCGACGACGAGGTCCGCGAGCACCTGCGGGTGGTCCTGCTGGCCGCCTACGAGGCGACCGTCAACCTGATCGCCAACGTGATGCGGGTGGTGCTCACCGACCCGGGCTTCCGCGCCCAGCTCAGCGGCGGCCAGATGACGGTGCCGCAGGCGGTCGAGCAGTCCCTGTGGGACGAGCCGCCGTTCAGCACCGTCTTCGCCTACTTCGCCAAACAGGAGACGGAACTGGGCGGTCAGCGCATCCGCGCCGGCGACGGCCTGCTGCTCGGCATCGCGCCGGGCAACGTCGACCCGCGCATCCGTCCCGACCTGGACGCCAGCATGATGGGCAACCGCGCCCACCTCGCCTTCGGCGGCGGCCCGCACGAATGCCCCGGGCAGGACATCGGGCGGGCCATCGCCGACGCCGGCATCGACGCGCTGCTGATGCGGCTGCCCGACCTCCAGCTCGACTGCGACGAGGACGACCTGCGCTGGCGGTCGTCGATCGCCTCGCGGCACCTGGTGGAACTGCCGGTCCGCTTCGAGCCCAGGGCGCAGCAGGACATCATGCAGCAGCCGAGTCACGCCCCGATGCCGGAACGGCACGCACCCTGGCACGTCGGCCTGCCGAAGCCGGAACAGCGGACCCAGCCGCCGCAGCCCTCCCAGCCGCCGCAGCCCGTGTCGGTGACGGCCGCCGAGCCGCAGCAGGAGCCGGGAGCGGGGCAGCCCCGCCCCCGCGGTGCCTGGCAGCGCTTCCTGCTCTGGTGGCGCGGCTACTGACGGCCGCCCCGGCCCTCCTACGCGGCCCCTGTCGTCCTACGCCGCCCAGTCCTCGTACGCGGTCCAGGCGCCGAGGGACCGGCCGCTGCGGAAGCGGTGCTCGCGCCCCGTGACCGGATCGGTGAACCCCAGCTCCCGTGCGAGCAGTTGCAGCGGGCGCCGGAAGTCACCGGCCGGCACGGGAGCGGCCACCTCCGGGTAGAGGGGGTCGCCGAGGATCGGCACGCCGAGCGCGTTCAGGTGGACGCGCAGCTGGTGCGTCTGGCCGGTGCCGGGCACCAGCCGGTACCGGCCCAGCCCGTGCTCCGGCCGGTGTGCGAGCAGCTCCACGCGGGTCACGGCGTTCGGCTCGCCGGCCACCTCGCGGGCGGCGAGCACCCCGCGCTCCTTCAGGATCCGGCTGCGGACCGTCCGGGGAAGGGCGAGCGCCGCGTCGTACGGGGCGACGGCCTCGTACACCTTGTGCACCCGCCGTTCGGCGAACAGGCCCTGGTACGCGCCGCGTTCCCCGGGGCGCACGGTGAACAGGACCAGCCCCGCCGTGAGCCGGTCCAGGCGGTGCGCGGCACCCAGTGCCGGGATGTCCAGCTCCCGGCGCAGCCGTGCCAGCGCGGTCTGCGTGACGTGGCCGCCGCGCGGGGTGGTGGCCAGGAAGTGCGGCTTGTCCGCGACGACGATGTGCACGTCGCGGTACACGATCTCCAGCGGGAAGGGCACGGGCACCTCGGCGGGCAGCTCGCGGTGGAACCACACGAACATGCCCGGCTCGTACGGCGCGTCGCCCGCCACGGGGCGACCGTCCGCCCCGACGAACAGCCCGGCGTCGAACATGCCGTCGACCACACCGTCGCCCGCGGCCGACAGCCGCTGCGCCAGGTGCTCCCGCACCGTGGACCACGGCCCGTCCGCGGGCAGCCGCACCCGCACCGCGTCGATGCCGTCGCGCTGCGGCAGGGGCGAGGGCGGGGGAGGGGTACGGCGTCTCATCACCTGCCAGCCTACGAGGCGGTGACCTGCGGCGGCGGACCGAGTGGGCCGGGCCCGCCGGAAAACCGGTGGGCCGGGGCCCGGGCCCGTTGGCAGGATGCCGTCCATGCCCTACCTGACACGCCCGGTCCTCGCGGCCGGCACCCTTTCCGGCGCCCCGCAGCCCGCGCTCCCCACCGGCGACGGGCTGGTGCTGCGCCCGTGGCGCACCGAGGACGCGCCCGCCGTGCACGCGGCCTTCCAGGACCCGGTGATGCACCAGTGGCACGCCCGCGCGGCCGACTCCGAGGAGGAGGTGCGGGGCTGGATCACCGAGTGGCAGGGCGCCTGGGAACGGGAGCGCGGCGTCCAGTGGGCCGTCGCGGACGCGGCGGACGACCGGCTGCTGGGCCGGGTGGCGCTGCGCGAATGGGTGCTCGGTGACGGGGTGGCCGAGGTCGCCTACTGGACGACGGCCGACGCCCGCGGCCGGGGTGTCGCCGCAGGGGCCACCCGGACCCTGGCCCGCTGGGCCCTGGCCGAGATCGGCTTCCAGCGCCTGGAACTCCTGCACGCGGTGGCCAACGACGCCTCGTGCCGGGTGGCCCAGAAGACCGGCTTCGCCCTGGAGGGCACCAAACGCAGCGCCGTCCTCCACCCCGACGGCTGGCACGACATGCACCTGCACGCGCGCGTACGCGGCGACTGACGGACTCGCCGCCCGCGGGGCCGCCAGAGCCCGGCGGCGGAAGCCAGTGCCGCGCGGTCGCTGCCGCCTCCCCGCGCGCTCTCGCCCCGGGGCGCTGCCGCGCCGCTCCCGGGGGCGGCGGCACGACGTGCGCGTAGGCGCCGGTCCAAGGGCCTCGGGGACCGGTGGGTGCCGGGGTGGTGCTGTGCGCGGCTGGGCGGGCGCGGCCGGTTTCCCGTGTGGGGGTTGGCCGGGTGCCGGGGTGCTGCCGCGCCGCTCCCGGGGGCGGCGGCACGGCGTGCGTCTCGTGTGGGCGCGTAGGCGCCGGCTCAAGGGCCTCGGGGACCGGTGGGTGCCGGGGTGGTGCTGTGCGCGGCTGGGCGGGCGCGGCCGGTTTCCCGTGTGGGGGTTCGCCGGGTGCCGGGGTGCTGCCGCGCCGCTGCCGGGGGCGGCGCGGCACGACGTGCGGGCGGGTACGCGGCGCCCGACGGGCTCGTGGCCCGCGGGGGCCGCCGGGGCCGTTACGCTGCCGTCGCGCCCTCCTGCTCGGCCTCGACGCGGGCGTTCCACTCGCGCTTGGAGGCCTGCCAGCCGTCCTCGTTGTGGCCGAGCCGCCAGTAGCCGGAGATCGACAGGTCCTCGCGGGGGATCTCGCGCTCCACGCGCAGGTACCGGCGCAGCTCCTTCACGCAGGCCGCCTCGCCGTGGACGAACGCGTGCAGCCTGCCCTCGGGGAACTCCAGCGCCCGCACGGCCTCGGCCAGAGCCTGCCCGACCGGACGGCCGGCGCGGTGCAGCCAGACGACCTCCACGTCGGAGTCGATCTTCTGCTCCTCCTCGGGCCCCTCGACCTCGACGAAGGCGTACGCGCGGGTGCCGTCGGGCAGCGCCTCAAGGGAGCGGGCGATCGCGGGCAGCGCGCTCTCGTCACCGGCGAGCAGGTGCCAGTCGGCGGCGGGGTCGGGGGCGTAGGCGCCGCCGGGGCCCATGAAGTGGATCGTCTCGCCCGGCCGCACCCGCTTCGCCCAGGGCCCGGCGAGCCCCTCGTCGCCGTGGATGACGAAGTCCAGCGTCATCTCACGGTGCTCGGCGTCCCAGTGGCGGACGGTGTACGTCCGGGTCACCGGCCACTGCTCGCGGGGGAAGTCCTCGCGGATCCGCTCCATGTCGAAGGGCTCCGGGTAGGTCGCACCCCCGGAGGGGAAGAGCAGCTTCACATAGTGGTCGGTGCAGGTGTCCGCCGCGAACGCGGAGAGTCCCTCGCCGCCGAGCACCACGCGCTGCATGTGCGGGGTCAGCCGCTCGGTGCGGACGACCTGCGCGGTGTGCGGCTTGCGCGGCTTGCGTGCCGGACGGTCTGCCATGACGGCCTCCCTGCTCCCTGCGTGAGATTCACTGAGTTAGGCATACCTAAGCTAGCATCCCGATCCGTGTGCGGCTCATGGAAACGGGCCGCCGCGCGGCGCCGCTCAGGCGGTGAGCGTGGTCAGCAGGCGCTGCAGTGACCCGCCCAGTCCCCAGCGGGCCGCCAGCGCGTCCAGTGCCCCGGCGTCGCGCGGGCCGTGCGGCAGGGCGGTGCCGGTGTCCGGCAGCGGCACGTCGTCCGCGACCCTGACGACCTTCGGGGCCACCGCGAGGTACGGCCCGGCCTCGGTCAGCCGCTTGCGCTGCGTGGGCGTCAGCCTGGCCTTCGGGTCGTCGACGGCGGCCCGGATCCCGGCCAGGTCCCCGAACTCGGCGAGCAGCTTGGCCGCGGTCTTCTCGCCGATGCCGGGCACCCCGGGCAGCCCGTCGCTCGGGTCGCCCCGCAGCAGCGCCAGATCGGCGTACCCGGCGCCGTCGACGCCGTACTTCTCGCGCAGTGCGGCCTCGTCGACGAGGTTGAGCGTGCCGACGCCCTTGACCGGGTAGAGCACGCGCACGCCGCGGGCGTCGTCGACGAGCTGGTACAGGTCACGGTCGCCGGTGACGATGTCGACCGGGCCGGTGGCCCGCGCCGTGTACGTGCCGATGACGTCGTCCGCCTCGTACCCCGGCACGCCGACGCGGGCGATGCCGAGCGCGTCGAGGACGGCCTCGATGACCGGCACCTGCGGGGACAGCGTGTCGGGCACCTCCTCCTCGTCGGGACCGGCCGGCCGTTCCTCGGCCACCCGGTGCGCCTTGTAGGAGGGGATCAGCTCCACCCGCCAGTGCGGTCGCCAGTCGGCGTCCATGCACGCCACCAGGTGCTCGGGCCGGTGGTCCTTCACCAGGCGGTCGATGAAGTCCAGCAGGCCGCGCACGGCGTTCACCGGCGTGCCGTCGGGCGCCTTCACCGAGTCCGGCACGCCGAAGTAGGCGCGGAAGTAGAGGGAGGCGGTGTCGAGAAGCATCAGTCGTCCGGTCACGCCTCGCAATCATGCCGCAGGTCGGGTGCGCGGGCGGGGGACGACGTGTGAACTGGCTCACTTGAATGTTTGGCGCATAAACATCGGGGCAGGCGCGCAGCCGGGCCGAAGCTGGTTGATGCATTCAACTGTTAGGGGAGCTTTGGGCCCTGCCCCTGCCCCCGAGTCAAGAGGTAAGCGTGTCAGCCAGACTAGAGGCCGAGAACCTGTACAAGGTCTTCGGCAGGAAACCGGATCAGGCGGTCGAACGACTGCGCCAGGAAGACGTCCGCAAGGACCAGGGGGACGTCCGGGAGGAACTGCGCGCCGACGGCACCACCGCCGCCGTCATCGACGCGTCCTTCACCGTGGAGCCCGGCGAGATCTTCGTGGTCATGGGGCTGTCCGGATCAGGCAAGTCCACGCTGCTGCGCATGCTCAACGGTCTGTCGGAGCCGACCGCCGGGCACGTCCGCTTCGGGGGCCAGGACCTCACCGCGCTCAGCGACCGCGAGCTGCGCATGGTCCGTTCCATGAAGATCAGCATGGTCTTCCAGCACTTCGCGCTCTTCCCCCACCGCAGCGTCCGTGACAACGCTGCCTACGGTCTTGAAGTGCAGGGCGTGCCCCGCGCCGAGCGCGAGCGCCGCGCCGACGAGGCGCTCGCCCTGTGCGGCCTGGCCGGCTGGGAGAAGTCCTGGCCCGACGAGCTGTCCGGCGGCATGCAGCAGCGCGTCGGCCTGGCCCGCGCGCTCGCCACGGACGCCGACCTGCTGCTGATGGACGAGTCCTTCAGCGCCCTCGACCCGCTGATCCGCCGCGACATGCAGGACCAGCTGCTCGACCTGCAGAAGACCCTGAAGAAGACCATCGTCTTCATCACCCACGACCTCAACGAGGCCATGCGCCTGGGCGACCGCATCGCCGTCATGCGCGACGGCCGGATCGTGCAGATAGGCACCGCGCAGGACATCCTGATACGTCCCGCCAACGACTACGTCGCCTCCTTCACCAAGGACGTCGACCGCTCCCGCGTCCTGACCGCCGGCGCCGTCATGGAGACCGACGTGCGCGGCGACGAGGCCGACTGCGACTGCGAGACCGCCACGCCCGACACGCCGTTCTCGGAGCTGTGCGCCATCAGCGCCCGCGTGCCCCACGCGGTGGCGGTGCTCGACGGCGAGCGCCGGCTCGTCGGCGTCGTCCCGGCCCAGCGCCTCATCGGCTTCCTCGGCGACGAGGACGTCGAACCCGGCGTCTGCCGGTCCCCGCGGGACAAGGGCGGCAAGAAGGTGATCAGCCGTGCCTAGGATCCCCCTCGGCGACTGGGTCAACAGCAGCGTCGACTGGCTGCTCGACAACGTCTCCTGGCTCTTCACCTTCCTCAAGGACATCTTCACCGGCGCCTACGACGGCATCAACGCCGTCCTCCAGGCCCCCGAGCCGCTGCTGCTCGCCGGCATCTTCGCCGTGATCGCCTTCTGGCTGCGCGGCACCTTCGCCGGTGTCCTCTCCTTCGCCGGGTTCGCCTTCATCGACTCCCTCGAACTGTGGGAGAACGCGATGGTCACCCTGGCGCTCCTGCTGGTCGCCACGATCATCGCCCTGGTCGTGGCGGTGCCGGTGGGCATCTGGGCGGCCCGCTCGGACCGGGTGAGCGCGTTCGTGCGGCCGGTCCTGGACTTCATGCAGACGCTGCCCGCGATGATCTACCTGATCCCGGCGATCCTGTTCTTCGGGACCGGCTCCGCCCCGGGCATCGTGGCCACCCTGATCTTCGCCCTCGCCCCCGGCGTCCGCATGACCGAGCTGGGCATCCGCCAGGTCGACAAGGAACTGGTCGAGGCGGCCGAGGCGTTCGGCACCACGCCCGGCAACACCCTGCTGCGCGTCCAGCTCCCGCTGGCGCTGCCCACGGTGATGGCGGGCGTCAACCAGGTCATCATGCTCGGCCTGTCCATGGCCGCGATCGCCGGCATGGTCGGCACCGGCGGCCTCGGCGGCGACGTCATGGAGTCCATCGGCCAGCTCAACGTCGGCCTCGGCGCCGAGGCCGGTCTCGCCATCGTGATCCTCGCGATCTACCTGGACCGCATGACCAGCGCGCTGGGCACCCGCGTCTCCCCGCTGGGCCGCCGCGCCGCGGCCAAGGCGCGCGCCACCGAGGGCCTGAAGATCTGGTCCTACCGCCCCCAGCCGCAGGTCGCCGTGATCGGCATCGTGATCCTCGCCCTGGTGGCCGGCGGCATGGGCATGTTCGGCGGCAGCTCCGACGACGCGGACACGGCCGGCGGCGGCAAGAACGTCGGCGACGGCAAGAAGATCTCCATCGGCTACATCCCCTGGGACGAGGGCGTCGCCTCCACGTTCCTGTGGAAGGAGATCCTGGAGCAGCGCGGCTTCGAGGTCGAGGCCAAGCAGTTCGAGGCCGGCCCGCTCTACACCGCGCTCGCCCAGGGCAACATCGACTTCCAGACCGACTCGTGGCTGCCGACCACCCACGAGCAGTACTGGAAGAAGTACGGCAAGCAGCTCGAGGACCTCGGCTCCTGGTACGACGAGACCTCGCTGGAGCTGACCGTCCCGGCGTACATGAAGGACATCAACTCCCTCGAGGACCTCAAGGGCAAGGCCGACCTCTTCGGCGGGAAGATCACCGGCATCGAGCCCAGCGCCGGTGAGATGAACCTGCTCAAGACCAAGGTGCTCAAGGAGTACGGCCTCGACAAGGAGTACAAGGTCGTCGACAGCTCCACGCCGGCGATGCTGGCCGAGCTGAAGCGGGCGTACAGCAAGCAGGAACCGATCGTCACCACGCTGTGGTCCCCGCACTGGGCGTACAACGACTACAAGCTGAAGAAGCTGAAGGACCCCAAGGGCGCCTGGGGCAAGGGCGACGGCGTGCACTCGCTGTCCCGCAAGGGCTTCTCGGACGACAACCCGGTCGCGGCCAAGTGGCTGAAGGACTTCTCCATGACGGAGAAGCAGCTCACCAGCCTCGAGGCCGAGATCAACAAGGCCGGCAAGGGGCAGCAGCAGGAGGCCGTCCGCACCTGGCTCAAGGCCAACCCGGGCGTCGTCGACAAGCTCGCCCCGGTCGAGGGCGGCTCCGGCGCCACTCCCGCCGAGGCCAAGCAGCCGCTCGACGTGGCCTGGTTCCCCTGGGAGGAGGACGTCGCCGTCACCTACCTGTGGAAGAACGTCCTCGAGCGCCGCGGCTACACGATGAACCTGAAGCAGATGGACGTCGGCCCGGTCTACACCGGCCTGGCCTCCGGCGGCATCGACCTCAACTTCGACGCCTGGCTGCCCTACGCCCAGAGCAACTACTGGAACAAGCACAAGGACAACCTCGTCGACCTGGGCACCTGGTACGAACCGACCTCCCTGGAGATCGCCGTCCCCTCGTACGTGAAGGACGTCAAGTCCCTCGCCGACCTCAAGGGCAAGAGCGACCTCTTCGACGGGAAGATCATCGGCATCGAGCCCGGCACCGGTGAGATGCAGCTGCTGAAGAACGACGTTCTGCCCGGCTACGGCCTCGAGGACGAGTACGAGGTCGTCGACGGCTCCACGCCCGCCATGCTGGCCGAGCTCAAGCGCGCCCTCGCCAAGAAGGAGCCGGTCGCGGTCACCCTGTGGTCGCCGCACTGGGCCTACAGCGACTACGAGCTGACCAAGCTGAAGGACCCGAAGAAGGCCTTCGGCGAGGGCAACACGATCCGGACCATCTCCAGCAAGAAGTTCCCCGAGCAGTACCCGCAGCTCACGAAGTGGATCAAGAACTTCAAGATGAGCGAGGACGAGCTGGGCAGCCTGGAGGCCGAGATCAAGGACCGCGGCCAGGGCAAGGAGGAGGAAGCCGTCGCCGCCTGGCTGAAGGAGCACCCGGACGTCGTCGGCCGGATGACCCCGCAGTAGCGCAGCACTCCGCGACGGTCACCCCGAGGGGTGGGCACGGTGGCGTCTCCCCGAGGCGCCCCGGGTCCACCCCTCGGGTCGTTCCCGGCCCGGACACGGTAGGGATTCGGCCAACCACGGAGCGCCAGGTCCCGGCCTGAGCGTGACCCGGCCGGGGTGCGAGCGGCTGGCGGGAACACGCAAGGCCGTCCACGCCTTGAACCGGTAAGGCGTGCGCGACGGCGCGCGGGCGGTGCCACCCGTGGCGAGAAACGTGAGGTCGCGGCCACCACACCGTGACATCGATGTGACGGCCGCATGAAACGGTTTGCCGAACATGCGTAGGGTGCAGAGAACTCATCAGGACGACGGGTGGAGGAGGGAGCCGGAGCGATGGGCGACCACAAGGATCAGCACCTCCGGGTGGGCGCGGCCGTACGCCGGCGGCGCCGGGACCTCGAACTCACCCTCGCCGTGGTGTCCGAGCGCAGCGGCCTGTCCGTGCCCTTCCTGAGCCAGATCGAGAACGACCGGGCGCGGCCCAGCCAGACCTCCCTGGAGAAGGTGGCCGACGCCCTGCGCACCACCGCCGTGGAACTGCTCGCCGCGGCCGACCCCGCGTGCAGCGTCGACGTGGTCCGTGCCGAGGAGCCCGAACCCGAGCTGGCCCCCAGGGTGCGCTCCCTGGTGCGCGGGCACCACCAGATGCACGCCTCCGAGTTCACCGGCGACCACGACGCCGGACGGGAACTGCAGTACCGCAACGACCAGTTGATGTTTGTCGCCGAGGGCGCCGTGGAGATCGAGGCCGAGGGCCGGGCCTACCGGCTCGGGCGCGGCGACACGCTGTACCTCACCGGTGGTGTCCGGCACCGCTGGCGGGCCACCGTGCCGGACACCCGGCTGATCGTCGTCGCCGTCGCCGAGCACATCGAGGCGGTCCGGGAAGGGCCCCGCCGGTGAGGGCGTGCCGGTGAGAGTCGTCTCCCTGGTCCCGTCGCTCACCGAGGCGGTGGCCCGTACGGTGCCGGGCGCCCTGGTCGGCGCCACGGACTGGTGCACCCACCCGGCCGGTCTCGACGTCGTCCGCGTCGGCGGCACCAAGAACCCGGACACCGACCGGATCCTCTCCCTCGCCCCGGACCTGGTCGTCGCCAACGAGGAGGAGAACCGCGCCCCCGACCTGGACATCCTGCGCGCGGCGGGCGTCGAGGTGCTGGTGACCGAGGTGCGCACCGTCCCGCAGGCCGTCACCGAGCTGGACCGGGTACTGACCGCCTGCGGCGCGCCCTCCCGCCCTCGCTGGCTGGACGAGGCGCAGGCCGCCTGGGACGGCCCGCCCGCGCCCGAGCGGCGCGCGACGGCCGTGGTGCCCATCTGGCGCAGGCCCTGGATGGTGCTGGGCCGCGACACCTTCGCGGGCGACGTCCTGGCCCGCCTCGGCGTCGACCACCTGTACGCCGCGCACGCCGAGCGCTACCCGAAGGTCCCGGTGGACGAACTGCGGGCGGCCCGCCCGGACGTCGTGGTCCTGCCGGACGAGCCGTACCGCTTCACCGCCGACGACGGCCCGGAGGCCTTCCCCGGCCTGCCCTGTGCCCTCGTCGACGGGCGGCACCTCACGTGGTACGGGCCGTCACTGGCCGAGGCGCCCCGGGTGCTGGCCGCGGCCCTGCGAGCAGTACGCCGCTGAGCAGGCCCCGCGCGGTGTGCACGGCGGCCACGGCCCAGGCGGCGACGAGGAGGACGTACAGGGCGACGGTGAGCCCGTCGTAGACGACCAGGCCCGTCTCGCGGGCCAGCGCCTCGGCGCCGGTGACGCAGGTGCCCACCGGGAAGGTGAAGGACCACCAGGTCATCGAGAAGCGCATGCCCGCCCGGCGGGCCCGGACGACGTGCGCGGCGGCGAGGGCCAGCCACATCAGCGCGAAGCCCATCACCGGCACTCCGTACAGCACGGCGAAGACCGCGAAGCCCTCGGCGTACGGCCCCGGCGCGACCCCCGGCGCCACGTCCGCGAACTTCCCCACGGCGGTCGTCGACTGCCCGAGCGGGCCGAGGACCAGGAACAGCGACGGGGTGAGCGCGAGCGGCAGCGGCCCGCCGGTGAGCAGCCGGCCGAAGACCACCGGCAGCGTCACCAGCGTCGCGAACAGACTCACGCCGAACATGGCCACACAGGCGAGCAGCAGCGTCTCGCGGGGCTGCCCCGCCGGGAGGTGCGGCACCAGCAGCGGCCCGACGGCCGCGGACACCATCGGCGCGACGAGCGGCAGCAGCCAGACCGGGCTGGCCTGCCCCGGCTCGATGCGGTGGCGTACGGCCATCAGGTACGGCACGGCGACCGCCGCCGCGAGTCCGATCACCGTACCGGCGGTGAACAGCACGGTGTCCAGGGCGATGGCGGCCGGGGTGCCGATCCAGTCCCGGCCGAGGGTCAGGGCGCCGCCGCCGACCGCCAGCAGGGCCATCGACAGGCAGCCGTAGAACGGGGCCGCCGACGGGTCCAGGAGGTGGGCGCGGGCCTGGTCGCGGTGGTGGAGCCAGTGCAGGGACCTGGCGGTCAGCAGGACCGCCAGCAGGACGAGGGACAGGGCCCAGACCGCGGTGCAGGCGGCGCGCAGGCCGACCACGTGCCCCGGGAGCGCGGCTCCGGCCGTGCCGACGATGGCGGTGCCCATGACGCACGCGTACCAGTTGGGCCCGAGATGCCGGACGGCCGGGACCCGCCGGACGGCCCGGCCGCCGGCGCCGGCGGAGGAGGGGGACGGGGACGGGGAGGGGGAGCGGGGCTGGGCTGCGGTGACCATGGCTCCACGGTCGCGGCGGGCGTAGTCCCTGACCAGAGACCCTGCCTCTATGAGGACATAAGCTGGAGTTATGGGCAGCGGCACGGGCAGCAGTACGAGCGGTGGCACGGGCGGTGGCACGGGCGGTGGCACCGAGGGCGGGCACGACACACGGGCACGGCATGTGGCGGGCGCGCTGGCACACCGGGTACCGGACCTCGGGGCGATGGAGCTGTTGCTGGCGGTGGCCCGGCTGGGCAGCCTCGGCGGGGCGGCGCGCGAGCTGGGCATCACCCAGCCGGCCGCCAGCAGCCGCATCCGCTCGATGGAACGGCAACTCGGCGTCGCCCTGGTGGACCGCTCGCCGCGCGGCTCCCGGCTCACCGACGCGGGGGCGCTGGTCACGGACTGGGCGCGGCGGATCGTGGAGGCCGCCGAGGCGTTCGACGCGGGCGCGCAGGCGCTGCGCGACCGGCGGGACTCGCGGCTGCGGGTCGCGGCGAGCATGACGATCGCCGAGTACCTGCTGCCGGGCTGGCTGGTCGCGCTGCGCACCCAGCTGCCCGACACCGCGGTGTCGCTCCTCGCGGGCAACTCGGCGGCCGTCGCGGAGCGCCTGCTGGCCGACGACGCCGACCTCGGCTTCGTGGAGGGGGTCAGTGTGCCGACCGGCCTCGACTCCGCGGTCATCGGCCACGACCGGCTCATCGTCGTGACCGCGCCGGGCCACCCCTGGGCCCGCCGCAGACGCCCGCTGGCGGCGGCGGAGCTGGCGGCCACCCCGCTGATCCTGCGGGAGAAGGGCTCGGGCACCCGGCAGGTCCTGGACGCGGCGCTGGGCGGCCTGGCCCGCCCCCTGATCGAGCTGTCCTCGACCACGGCGGTGAAGGCGGCCGCGGTGGGCGGCGCCGGCCCCTCCGTCCTCAGCGAGCTCGCCGTCGGCGAGGAACTGACCACCCGGCGCCTGGTGAGCGTCCCCGTGGCGGACGTCGTCCTGGCCCGCGACCTGCGAGCGGTCTGGCCCACCGGCCACCGCCCCACCGGCCCGGCCCGCCAACTGCTGTCCCTGACCAGGGCGTAGCCGCGCCGACACACCCGATCGGGGCCCGCCCCGCAATCGCACGAACGGCCGGCCCGCCCCGTCCCACGAGCTGCGAGCCACGCCGCCGGTTACGTCCGTCGCGCGACCTGGGGTTTACCTGCGCCGACGGGGCCGGTCAGGGCCCGCCCGGGGGTGCGGGGCCGTGTCGTCCGGCGGGCTGCGGTGTCGTGGGGCCCGTTGGTTCCCGTGCCGTCGGTCGGGTGCGTCGAGGGGCGTTGGCGACCTGGCGTGGGCGTGCCGGCGGGGTCGGTCGGGGTTCGCCCGGGGGTGCGGGGCCGTGTTGTCCGGCGGGTTGCGGTGTCGTGGGGTCCGTTGGTCCCTGTGTCGCTGGTCGGGTGCGTCGAGGGGCGTGATGAGCGGGGCGTTGGGGCGGTGGCGGGGCCGGGCTCGGGCCGAGGGGGTGGGGACCTCGTGGATCGCGGGCTGCGGGGCGTGCGCGGCGGCCGCCGTCGCCGTCACCGGCGGCACCCCGGTCGCCGACTCGGACACCACCCACGCCTACACCGCGCAGATCACCGTCGGCGCCCGGCGTGCTCGGCACGTTCCGTCGGGGCGGCGGTCGGGCGTCGTCGACCAAGTCACCGGCCAGGGCCGGGCCGGTCCTCGGGCACCGGTCGGTTCGAGCGGGCCGCGGCCACCAGGGCCCGCATCACCCGTACGTCCTCGCCCATCTCCGGGTGCCACTGCACGCCCAGGACCCAGCCGGGGCCGGAGGGCAGTTCCAGGGCCTCCACGGTGCCGTCCGCCGCGTGGGCCGCGGCGACCAGACCGGTGCCGAGCCGGTCCACCGCCTGGTGGTGGTACGTCGGCACGAACGTCTCCTCCGGCACGGCACCGGCGTACAGCGTGCCCGGCACCGGGCGGACCGGGTGGCCGCCGAAGACGCCCACCACCTCGGCGTGCCCCTCGATGTGCTGCACGAGGGTGCCGCCCAGGGCGACGTTGAGCAGCTGCATGCCCCGGCAGACGCCCAGCAGCGGGACGCGTGCGGCCAGGGCCGCCTCGATGAGCGCCAGCTCCCAGGTGTCCCGGGCCCGGGCCGGCGGGCCGGTGCGCGGGCCGGGCTCGGCGCCGTAACGCACCGGCTCCACGTCCGGGCCGCCCGCGATCACCACCCCGTCGACGCGGGCGACGGTCGCGGCGGCGTGCTCCGGCGCGTCCGGCGGAAGCATCACGGCCAGCCCGCCCGCCCGCTGCACCAGCCGCGGATACCCGGCCGGCAACAGCGCCGCCTCCAGCTCCCACACGCCCCAGCGCCGCGGACTCCAGATACGTGCTGACACCGATCAGCGGCCGGTCGGCCATCCGTCCTCCAGGTGATGGATCGGGCAATGGAGCGTTCCCACACCTTTGCCGGAGCGCGTGGTCACGGCAATACGCTCACGTCAGGAACCCGCGCAGCAGCGCCGCCGTGCCCGCGCAGTGCTCCCGGGCGATCTCCCGCGCCCCGTCCGCGTCCCCGTCGAGCACCGCCTCCACCAGCGCGGCGTGCTGACGCTGGGAGTGCTCCAGGTTGCGCACCAGCAGCGGGATGCAGTCCAGCAGGTCGTTCAGGGTGGCGCGGACGGCCGCGTACTGCGCCGCCAGCGCCGGTGAGCCGCACAGCTCCGCCAGGGTGAGGTGCAGCATGGTGTCCAGTCGCCGGTACTGCGCCAGCGGCGCGTCCCTGGTGCCGGCCAGCGCCGCGCGCAGCCGTGCCGCCTGCGCGTCCGCCAGCCCGTGCGCCGCGCACAGCCCGGCCGCGCCCGCCTCCAGCACCTCCCGGAAGCGCAGCACGTCCTCGATGTCGACCCCGGCCACCCGGCGCCGTAGCTCGTCCTCGCCGCCCGCGTCCGCCCGGGGCAGCACGAACGTCCCGCCGTAACGGCCGCGCCGCGCCTGAACCAGCCCCTGGTCCTGGAGCACCCGCAGCACCTCGCGCAGCGTCACCCGGCTGATCCCGAGCCGCCCGGCCAGCTCCCGCTCGGCCGGCAGCCGCTCGCCCGCCGCCACCAGGCCCAGCCTGACGACCTGGAGGATCTGCTCCAGCGCCTCCTCGAAGCCGTTGCCGGCCCGCACCGGCCGCAGCACCGGAGCCGGCCGGCCCGTCACGCTCCCGGCCCTCCCGGCGGTTTCCTCCCGCACGCCGCCGCGCCCCCTTCCCAACCAAAGGTTCCCGGCAATACCTTATGGCTCCCGGCCAGAAGGAGGCTCTCCCCGTGGCAGAGCGCACACCCCCGCTCGGGGTCGAGGAACTGCACGCCCTCGTCGCCGCCGGTGACATCGACACCGTCGTCCTCGCCTTCCCCGACATGCAGGGCCGCCTCCAGGGCAAGCGGTTCGCCGCGCGGTTCTTCCTCGACGAGGTCCTGGAACACGGCACCGAGGGCTGCAACTACCTCCTCGCCGTGGACGCCGACATGAACACCGTCGACGGCTACGCCATGTCCTCCTGGGACCGCGGCTACGGCGACTTCGCCATGCACGCCGACCTCGCCACCCTGCGTCGGCTGCCCTGGAACGAGGGCACCGCGATGGCCGTCGCCGACCTCGCCTGGGAGGACGGCTCCCCGGTGCTCGCCGCGCCCCGCCAGATCCTGCGCCGCCAGCTGGAACGCCTCGCCGGACACGGGTACACCGCGCAGGTCGGCACCGAGCTGGAGTTCATCGTCTTCCGGGACACCTACGAACACGCCTGGGACGCGGGCTACCGCGGCCTGACCCCGGCCAACCAGTACAACGTCGACTACTCCGTCCTCGGCACCGGCCGCGTCGAACCCCTGCTGCGCCGCATCCGCAACGAGATGGCCGGCGCGGGCCTCACCGTCGAGTCCGCCAAGGGCGAGTGCAACCCCGGCCAGCACGAGATCGCCTTCCGCTACGACGAGGCCCTGGTCACCTGCGACCAGCACGCGGTCTACAAGACCGGCGCCAAGGAGATCGCCGCCCAGGAGGGCATGTCCCTCACCTTCATGGCCAAGTACAACGAGCTGGAGGGCAACTCCTGCCACATCCACCTCTCGCTCGCCGACGCGGACGGCCGCAACGCGATGGCCGACGGGGCGGGTATGTCCGACGTCATGCGGCACTTCCTCGCCGGACAGCTGGTGGCGCTGCGCGAGTTCTCCCTCCTCTACGCCCCGCACATCAACTCCTACAAGCGCTTCCAGCCCGGTTCCTTCGCCCCCACCGCCGTCGCCTGGGGCCACGACAACCGCACCTGCGCGCTGCGCGTCGTCGGCCACGGCCGCTCCCTCCGCTTCGAGAACCGGCTCCCCGGCGGCGACGTCAACCCCCACCTCGCGGTGGCCGGCCTGGTCGCGGCCGGACTGCACGGCATCGAGCAGCGGCTGGAGCTGCCCGAGCCCTGCCCCGGAAACGCGTACACCGCCGACTTCGCGCACGTCCCCACCACCCTGCGCGAGGCCGCCGAGCTGTGGGAGAACAGCGCCCTCGCCAAGGCCGCCTTCGGGGACGAGGTCGTCGCCCACTACCGCAACATGGCGCGCGTCGAACTGGACGCCTTCGACGCCGCCGTCACCGACTGGGAACTGCGCCGCTCCTTCGAACGCATGTGAGGCACCGGTTGTCCGAGCCGTCAGAGCTGTCAGAGCTGTCAGAGCCGTCCGAGCCGTCCGAGCCGTCCGAGAAGCTCCCCGACGAGCTACGTGTCCTGAACCCCGCCACCGAAGAGGTCCTCGCCACCGTCCCCGCCGCCTCCGCGGCCGACGTGGACGCCGCCGTCGCCCGCGCCGCACGGGCGCAGACCGCCTGGGCCGCCCTCGCCCCCGGCGACCGGGCCCGGCTGCTGCGCCGCTTCGCCGTCACCGTCGACGAACACCTGGAGGAGCTGGCCCGCCTGGAGGTCCGCCAGGCCGGGCACCTCCTCGGCAACGCCCGCTGGGAGGCCGGCAACGTCCGCGACCTGCTCGAGTACGCCGCCGGGGGAGTGGAGCGGCTCACCGGACGCCAGATCCCGGTGGCCGGCGGCCTGGACGTCACGCTCCTCGAACCCCTCGGCGTCGTGGGCGTCATCGCCCCCTGGAACTTCCCGATGCCGATCGCGGCCTGGGCCACGGCACCGGCGCTCGCGGCGGGCAACGCGGTGCTCCTCAAGCCCGCCGAGACGACCTCGCTCACCGCGCTCCGCCTGGCCGAACTCGCCCTGGCAGCGGGACTTCCCGAGAACCTGTTCCAGGTGCTGCCCGGGCACGGGCCGGTTACGGGCGACGCGCTCGTCGAGCACCCCGGCGTCGCCAAGATCGTCTTCACCGGGTCCACCGCCGTGGGCCGGCAGGTGGCCGCCAAGGGCGCCGCCCTCCTCAAACCCGTCACCCTCGAACTCGGCGGCAAGAGCCCCAACATCGTCTTCGCCGACGCGGACATCGAGGCCGCCGCGGCCGCCACGCCCATGTCCTTCCTCGACAACAGCGGCCAGGACTGCTGCGCCCGCACCCGCATCCTCGTCCAGCGGTCCGTGTACGACCACTTCCTCGAACTCCTCGCCCCCGCGATCGAGGCCGTCCGGGTCGGCGATCCGGCCGACGAGAACACCGAGATGGGCCCGCTGATCTCCCGCGCCCAGCTGGAGCGCGTCCGCTCCCACGTCCCCGCCGACGCCGCCGGCATCCGCGGCAAGGCCCCCGAGGGCGGCCCCGGCTTCTGGTTCCCGCCGACCGTCCTCACCGGCGTAGACGCGCACGCGCGCGTGGCCGTCGAGGAGGTCTTCGGGCCCGTCGCCGTCGTCCTGCCCTTCGAGGACGAGGCCGACGCGGTCCGCCTGGCCAACGCCACCGACTACGGCCTGGCCGGCTCGCTGTGGACCCGGGACGTCGGCCGCGCCCTGCGCGTGTCGGGCGCGGTGCGCGCCGGGAACCTGTCCGTCAACTCCCACGCCAGCGTCCGCTACTGGACACCGTTCGGCGGGTTCAAGCAGTCCGGCATCGGCCGCGAGCTGGGCCCGGACGCGCTGACCGCCTTCACCGAGACCAAGAACCTCTTCATCAGCAGCACCCCATCGAGCACGGAGGGCCCCGCACAGTGAGCGAAGACATCGTCTGCCGCAGGCTCGTCGGCCGTACCGCGGTCGTCACCGGGGCGGGCAGCGGCATCGGCCTCGCCACCGTCCGCCGACTGGCCTCCGAGGGCGCCCACGTCGTCTGCGGCGACGTGGACGAGACCCGGGGCAAGGCCGCGGCCGAGGACACCGGCGGCATCTTCGTCAAGGCCGACGTCACCGACCCCGGACAGGTCGAGGCGCTGTTCGCGGCGGCGTACGACACCTACGGCAGCGTCGACGTCGCGTTCAACAACGCCGGTATCTCGCCGCCCGACGACGACTCCATCCTGGAGACCGGCCTGGAGGCGTGGAAACGCGTCCAGGAGGTCAACCTCACCTCCGTCTACCTGTGCTGCAAGGCCGCCATCCCCTACATGCGGCGCCAGGGGCGGGGGTCGATCATCAACACCGCGTCCTTCGTGGCCCGGATGGGCGCCGCCACCTCGCAGATCTCGTACACCGCGTCCAAGGGCGGCGTCCTCGCCATGTCCCGGGAACTGGGCGTGCAGTTCGCGCGGGAGGGCATCCGCGTCAACGCGCTGTGCCCGGGACCGGTCAACACCCCGCTCCTCCAGGAGCTGTTCGCCAAGGACCCGGAGCGGGCCGCGCGCCGCCTGGTGCACATCCCGGTGGGACGGTTCGCCGAGGCCGAGGAGATCGCCGCCGCCGTCGCCTTCCTGGCCAGCGACGACTCCTCCTTCGTCAACGCCACGGACTTCCTGGTGGACGGCGGCATCTCCGGGGCGTACGTCACACCGCTGTAGATCCCCGCGTGTCGCGCCCTAAAGTGCCGGGATGAGCATGACGCCGCCGCCCGGCTGGTACCGAGACCCGTCGGCCCCGCACCAGGAACGCTGGTGGGACGGCACGGCCTGGACGGAGCACCGCCGGGCTCCCGAGCCCGTCGGGTACGGACCGGCGGCGGGCCAGGCCCCGCAGACGGGGCAGCCGCCGACACCGGTGTACCACCCGGTGCAGCCCGGCCAGGCGGCGACCGTGCCCCTGCCCTCCGGCGGAGCACCGGGCAGCGGCGGACGCGGCAAGGCCGTCGCCGTCACCACCGCCGCGGCCGTGCTGGTCGCGGCGATCGTCACCGGCGTGTTCGTGCTGGGCGAGGACGACGACGGCAGCGCGCGGACGCGGACCCCGCCGGTCACGGCGACCGCCACCGACCCCGCGCCGGTCAGCGAGCCGCCGTCCTCCTCACCCACCGCCTCCGAGCCCTCCGCCGACGACCCGGCCCTGGTCGAGGACCAGCTCAACGGCATCACCCTGCCGCTGCCGGACGGCTGGGTCCGGCCCAAGTACGTCGCCGAGGACGACGTCATGATGACCACCGACGGCACCTACGACTGCCCCGCCGACGGCAGCGTGTGCCGGCACGGCCTCGTCGTCTCGCGCACCGTCACGGCGAACGCCGAGACCTCCCCGAAGATCCTCGCCCAGCAGGACATCGAGGACGCGGCCGACGACGCCTACGACCGCGACCTGATCGGCAACAAGCCCTTCGGCGGCATCGAGTCCCACGAGGAGGTGGCGTCCGGCCCCGTCGCGGTCGCCGGACGCGCCGGGTACTACGTGCGCTGGCGGGTGACGACGGCCGAGGGTCCCGGCGGCTACGTGCAGTCGATGGTGTTCCCGTCCACCGTCGGCACCGAGTCCCCGATCCTCGTGCGCTACGTCTTCGACGCGGGTGAGGACGGGCCGCCGCTGGCCGACATGGACACCATCACCAAGGGCATCCGGCCCATCGGCGACGCGGACACCGGCGGCGGCGTGGGCAGCGGCATCGGCCCGACGGACTGACACTGATACCGACACCGACACCGACACCGATACCGATACCGACACCGGCCCGACGCGGGGCTCCCCGCTACAGGAAGGTGTGCCCCTCGCCCCGGTAGGTCGGCACCGTCGCCGTCACCGCGTCCCCCTCCACCAGGTGCAGCGCGTCGAACCGCTCGCACAGCTCCCCGGCCTTGGCGTGCCGGAACCACACCTTGTCGCCGATGAGCAGGTCGTCGGCGGGCGAGCCCAGCAACGGCGTCTGCACCTCGCCGGGTCCCTCCTGGGGGTCGTAGCGCAGCCCCTCGGGCAGATACGGCACCGGCAGCCGGTCGGCGCCGGCCGCGCCGGAGGCCGGATACCCGCCGCCGAGCACGGTCACGACCCCGACCCCCGGCCGCCGTACGACGGGCTGGGCGAACAGCGCCGCCGGACGACCGCTGAACGACGTGTAGTTGTCGAACAGCCGCGGCACGTACAGCCCGGAACCGGCCGCGATCTCCGTGACCGCGTCCTCCGCGGCGGTGTGCTGCACGCTGCCCGTGCCGCCGCCGTTGACGAACTCCAGGCCGGGCACCACGGCCCGGACCGCGCGCACCACGGCCGCCCGCCGCTCGGCCAGCTCCCGGCGCGCGGCCGCCTGCATCAGCCGTACGGCACGCGACCGGAACGGGTGCCCCGCCACCGCGTCCCCGACCCCGGCGACATGCCCCTCGTACGCCATGATGCCGACGACCTCGAACCCCGGGCGGCGGGCCACCGCCCGGGCCAGGTCGGCGACCTGGGCGGGGGAGTGCAGCGGCGAGCGCCGGGCACCGACCCGCACCCGGCCCCCGAGCAGCCGCAGCGAAGTGTCCAACTCCAGGCAGACCCGCACGACTTCCCCGCCGCCGCCGTCGCCGCCGCGCGCCGCGTCGACGAGGTCCAGCTGCGCCGGGTCGTCGACCATCACGGTCACGGCGGCGGCGAGCTTGGGATCTGCCGTCAGCTCGGCGTACCCGGCGCGGTCCGCCGACGGATAGGCGAGCAGCACGTCCTCGAAACCGGAGCGCGCCAGCCACAGGGACTCGGCCAGCGTGAAGGACATGACGCCCGCGAAACCGTCCCTGGCCAGGGCCCGTTCCAGCAGCGCACGACAGCGTACGGACTTGCTGGCGACCCGGATCGGCTTCCCGCCGGCCCGGCGGACCAGATCGTCCGCGTTGGCGTCGAAGGCCTCCAGGTCCACGATCGCCACGGGGGCGTCCAGATGGGCGGTGGCCCGGTCGTAACGGGCCCGGTCTGCGGCGCGTGCGGTCATGACGGCAGCCTGCCAGACAGGATTACCGCAGGGTAGGGGGACGATCCGGGCCAATGCCGCGGGCGCGCGGACTGGTTCCCCGTCGGGCGGGGTCACGCCGTAGAGTGACGCGCACGCACGGGCGGACCCGGCCCCGGCGGCAGGGCCCCGGCAGCCCGCGCCGGGATGGCGGTCCTCCCGAGCGGGTATGCGTGCCCGGGACGGATCGGTTCCGCGCCGGGCCGGGCAGGAGACCACGGTCAGGACCACCGTCTCCGGCCCGTGTCGGAGAAACGGGCCGGGCCCGAGGAAACGGGGGGTGCATGAGCACGGAAGCGCGTCGCGCCTCCCTTCCGCCGCACCCCGAAACGCCGCCCCGCCCCAAGACCCCGCCCCGTCCCGAGGCGCCGCCGCGCACGGACCCCGGACCGCCTTCCGCGTCCACGCCGGGCACGGACGAGACGCCCCGGCCGGATGCCGCCGCCGGGCCGCCGGCGCCGCCGCGTGCCGGGGGCGCGCCGGTGTCGGGGTCCGCGTGGGGTCCGGACGCGGCTGCTGGCTCGGAGTTCTCGGACCGTTCCGGCTCCGCGCCGGATCCCGCCACGTCGTTCGGCCGGTCGGTACCGCCCCGTCCCGCGCGGGAGCCCGTGTCGGGACCGGACTCCGCGCCCGGTTTCGGCGGCGCTTCCCGTCCGGCGTCCGGGTCCCGACCGGATACCGCGTCCGGACCGCGGACGTCGGCCGGTGCCCGGGCTGTGCCCCGCCCGGCGGCCGGGCCGGGCCCGGATGCCTCTTTCCGCGTGGCGGTGCCGCGTTCGTCGGTGCCGCCGCACCCGGGGACCCCGCCCCGTCCCGGTGTTCCTCCCCGCCCGGCGCAGGCGCCGGCGGAGGAGCGCGGCGAGGCCGCGGAGCCCGGGGCGCCTCGGCGTACCGGTGCGGCCGGCGCCCCCGCACCCACGGTGGGCCGTGACGGCCGAGACGGCCGTGGGGGAACGTCCACGGCCCCGGACGACGGCCGCGACGCGGACGCCACGGGTCCCGGTGCCCGGACCCGCTATCCGCGCTTCCGGCTCGGCGACCCCCGGTCCGCCGGCGCCGCCGCCCCGCCGCCCAGCGCCTCCGCCCGCTTCCCCGACGCCGCCCCGACCGTCGGCAGGGACGCCCCGCGCGGCGGCGGCGCGGCGCAGGCGCCGTCCCACCGTCCCGGCGCTCCCGCACAGACCCCGACGGAGACGACCGCACGCCTGCGCCCGGTCCCGGCGGCGCCGGAAGCGGAGACGGCGGCCGGAACCGACGTTCCCACGCCCCGGGCAGCCGTCCCGCCGTCCGGCCCCGCCGCCCCGCGCACCCCCGACCCGGCACTCTCCTGGAGTACCCCGTACGAGGCGCGGCCCCGGGTCTCCTTCGCGGAGCCCGAGGGGTACGACGGACTGGCCCGGCCGCGCCCGCTCGGCGGCCGCCCGCGGCCGCAGGCCGTCGCCGCGGCCGTCTGTCTCGTGCTCGGCGTGGGGCTCCTCACCGGAGCCGTCACCGGCAGCTGGCTCGCCGGGGACTCCGGGGACGACGGCGCGCGCAGTGCGTACACCGCGGCCGGGGACCTGTGGCACAGCGTGCCCGTCGACCAGCTGTTCCCGCCCACCGTCCAGGGCAAGGGCGCGGGACCCGGCGGAGCCGACCGCACCTGGACGCGGGTCGCGGTCGCCCCGGACGGCGACTGCGCGGGCGCCTTCGACCGGCTCCTCGCCAAGGTGCTCGACCCGGTCGGCTGCTCGCGCCTGCTGCGCGCCACCTACACCGACGCCACCCAGAGCCACGTCACCACCGTCGGCCTGCTCTTCACCAAGGCCGACGCCGCCGCCATGACCGCGCTGGCGGACCGGTTCGAGAAGCAGGGCCTGGGCCGCCGGGAGGACCTCATGCCCCTGCCGTACGCCGCGAAGGACACGGTCGCCGAGGGCTTCGGCGCACCGCAGCGGGCCTCCTGGACCGTCTCCGTCCTCACCGACGCCCCCGTCGTCGTCTACGCCGTGTCCGGCTGGGCCGACGGCCGCACCGTCGACGAACCCGAACCCGCCGAGGAGGCCATCGAGTCCGGTGCCGCGTCGGCGCCCGCCCAGGCCGGTCTCGGCCACGAGGCGCAGGGCCTCGCCGACCGCGTCGAACGCGCCCTGCGCAGACACGTCGGCGCGCCCACGGAGCACCCGTCGTGACCCCCGCGGACATCCGCCGCAGGACCGGCGCCCTGAGCCTCTTCCTCGCCGCCGCCCTCGTCCTCGCCCCGACGCCCGCCGCGCACGCCGACGGCATCCGCGCCCAGCAGTGGGCCCTGGACGCCATGCACACCCAGCAGGCGTGGCGCACCACCAAGGGCGCGGGCGTCACCGTCGCCGTCCTGGACACCGGCGTCGAGGCCGACCACCCCGACCTGGCCGGCAACGTCCTCACCGGCAAGGACCTGGTCGGCTTCGGCGCGAGCGAGGGCGACCGCTCCTGGGCCCGGCACGGCACCGCCATGGCCGGGATCATCGCCGGCCACGGACACGGCACCGGCAACACCGAAGGCGTCATGGGCATCGCCCCGGAGGCCAGGATCCTCCCTCTCCGCGTGATCCTGGAGGACGGCGACCCCTCCCGCGCCAAGGCCCGCAAGACCCGCGGCAACGCCCTGGCCGAGGGCATCCGCTGGGCCGCCGACCACGGCGCCGACATCATCAATCTCTCCCTCGGCGACGACTCCGCCTCCGCCCACCCCGAACCCGGCGAGGACGAGGCCATCCAGTACGCCCTGAAGAAGGGCGTGATCGTCGTCGCCTCGGCCGGCAACGGCGGCGAGAAGGGCGACCACATCTCCTACCCGGCCGCCTACCCGGGCGTGATCGCCGCGACCGCCGTCGACCGCTACGGCACCCGCGCCTCCTTCTCCACCCGCCGCTGGTACGCCACGGTCAGCGCCCCCGGCGTCGACGTGATCATCGCCGACCCCGACCACCGCTACTACGAGGGCTGGGGCACCAGTGCCGCCTCCGCCTTCGTCTCCGGGGCCGCCGCCCTGGTGAAGGCGGCCCACCCGGACCTCACCCCGGCCCAGGTCAAGTCCGTCCTGGAGGACACCGCCCGCAACGCCCCGGCCGAGGGCCGCGACGACTCCCGGGGCTTCGGCTTCGTCGACCCGGCCGCAGCCATCGAGGCGGCCGGACGGCTGAAGCCGGAGGGTCTGAAGGCGGCGTCGTACGGGGACGAGTACTTCGGCACCGGACCGGACGCCCCCGCCTCCGACGACGACACCTCCGCCTGGGCCGCCCCGCTGGCCGGCGGGGCGGGCGGCGTCCTGGTGGTCGCGGCCGTGGTCCTGTGGCGGGGCCGCCGCGAACGCCCCGACGACTTCTGACCACCCGAAGAGATCCCTAGGGCGTGCCGTCCGTCACCACGGACACCGCCGCCCGCGCCGCCGCCTCGGTCAGCGAGACCCCCTCCGCCTGCGTACCGCTGCCCCGCGACACCACCGCCACCAGGCGGCCGTGGCCGCCGGCCGCCACCCACCCGATGCTGTTGACGACCCACAGTCCGGTGGTGCTGCGCCGCAGCCAGCCGTTCTTCAGCGCCCACGCCGAACCGTCCGTGGAACCGGCCGCGTCGGCGGCCGCCGACACACCCCACCGCTGACCGTCCGCGATCCGCTCCATCAGCCCGCGCACATACGCCCGTGAGGCCTCGCTCAGCGCCGAGCCGTCCGTCACGAACACCTGCCGCAACAACGCGACCTGGTCGGCGGCGGTGGTCTGGGTCAGGCCCCAGAGCGGGCCCTGACCGCCCTCGGTGCCGGTCAGCCCGAAGCGTTCGTTCGCGGCGTCGAGCCCCTCGGCCGTCCCGATCGCCCGCCACAGTGCCGACGCCGAGTCGTTGTCGCTGTTCTCGATCATCGCGGCGGCGTACGTCCGCTCCGCGGCGGTGAGCGAACGTCCCGCGTCCTGCGCCTGCAACAGCAGCGCCGCCAGGATGTCGACCTTGACGATGCTCGCCGTGTCGAAGGCGCCGGTGCCGTACGCGGCGCCCGCGCCCGAGTCCGGGTCGAGCACCGCCACCGACACCTCGGCGCCGTCCGGCACCGGCACCGAGGCCATGGCCGCGGCCAGCCGCGCGTCGCCGTCGGCCCCCGGTTCGACCGGTTCGACCGGCTCGACCGTCTCCACTGCTGCCTCCCCGCCCGAGGGTGCCGAGGCCGACGACGATACGGCGCCGCCCGCGCCCGGGCGGGCGTGGCCCTGCCAGTACACCGCGCCGGCGGCGGTGGCGCCGACGACGGCGAACGCGATCAGGGCGGACCACACCGGGGCACGCCGCCGCCGGGTCCGCCGCGCCCGCCGGGCTCTGGAGGATGCCATGGCCGCGATCGTCCAGGCGCTTGCTGTGCGGGTCGTTCGGCGGAGGTCAAATCCGGGTCAGAGACCCCTGAGAGGCCGGTGAGGAGCGTCGCACCGGCGCCCCGATAGGGTCGGGGACCGTGGCGAACAAGAACATCCCCGACTCCGCCTTCTCCGACGACGACGGCACCGCCGACCCCCGGCTGAGCGCCGCGCTCGCCGCCTGGTCCGAGGACCGCGCCGCCGTCGGCCCGGTCCTGGAGGCGCTCAAGGGCGCCCGGCTGCTCGTGCCCGTCGTCGCCGTACTGGGGGAAGTGGAGGAGGACGAGAACGGGCTGCGCCGGGAGAAGACCAGCGACATGGCCGTGCCGACCCTGAAGGCCGGCGACCGCACCGCGCTCCCCGCCTTCACCTCCACCGCGTCGCTCGCCCGCTGGGACCCCGCGGCCCGTCCCGTCGCCGTACCCGTGCACCAGGCGCTGCAGGCCGCCGCGCACGAGAAGGCGGACACCGTCGTACTGGACCTGGCGGGCCCGGTGCCGTTCGAGCTGACCGGAGCGGTGCTGCTGGCACTGGCCGAGGGACGTACGACGACCGACCCGCTCGCCGACCCGGCCGTGGCGGGTGCCGTGCGCGCCGCCTTGGCCGACGAGCCCGCCGTGCTCCGCGCCCACCTCGGGCCGGGACGCGCCGACGGCACGCTCGCGCTGGTCCTGGATCCGGCCGCCGACGCGGCGAAGGCCGCGCGCGCCGTCGCCGAGCGGCTGGCCGCCGACGACACGCTGAGGGCCCGCCTGGTGCGCGGCCTCGACCTGGCACTGCTGCCGGCCGGGGCGACGCCGCCGGGCGAGCCCTTGTACGTACGGGGATGACCCTCTCCGGGTCGCCGGGCGGCGGTCAGCCGTAGACCGCGCCCGTGTACTTCTCGCCCGGGCCCTGGCCGGGCTCGTCCGGGACCACCGAGGCCTCGCGGAAGGCGAGCTGGAGCGACTTCAGACCGTCGCGCAGGGGCGCCGCGTGGAACGAGCTGATCTCGGTCGCGGTCGCGTCCAGCAGACCGGCCAGCGCGTGCACCAGCTTGCGCGCCTCGTCCAGGTCCTTGTGCGCGTCGCCCTCCTCGGTGAGGCCCAGCTTCACTGCGGCGGCACTCATCAGGTTGACGGCGACCGTCACGATCACCTCGACCGCGGGGACCTCGGCGATGTCGCGGGTCATGGCGTCGAAGTCGGGATTCGCCGAGGATTCGGGAGGGGTCTCACTCATGCCGCACACGATAGGCGCAGCGGGGGAGCGGGCCCCACTCGGACTCGGTTAGCCCTTCCCCGGCCGAGCTGCTAACCTTGTGTAACGACCGGTCGGACACGCACGCCCACGGCAGCGGATCCGGCCCACAAGTGGAGGCTTCGAACTCCCACCTGGCCGTCCTTCGGACGGCGGGTCACCGGTCAGGCGGTCCCGTCCCAGCGGCGGCGACCAGCCCGAAGTCGCGCCCCGCGGTCATCGCGGCGGTGCTCCGGTAGCAGTTCGAGGAGCCCCGCCTGTGATCGTCCGGGGCATTTTTTGTGTGCCGGCGCGGTTAGGTCTATCGAACACAGACGTTACGCGGCTGTCCGCCAGACCGTCGCGTGGTGCTACCGAGGAGGATCCATCAGCGCCGAGCCCCGCATCAACGACCGGATTCGCGTTCCCGAGGTGCGACTTGTCGGTCCCAGCGGCGAGCAGGTCGGGATTGTCCCGCTTGCCAAGGCCCTGGAGCTTGCGCAGGAGTACGACCTCGACCTCGTCGAGGTCGCGGCGAACGCCCGTCCGCCCGTGTGCAAGCTCATGGACTACGGGAAGTTCAAGTACGAGTCGGCCATGAAGGCCCGTGAGGCGCGCAAGAACCAGGCGCACACGGTCATCAAGGAGATGAAGCTCCGGCCGAAGATCGACCCGCACGACTATGACACCAAGAAGGGTCACGTCGTCCGGTTCCTCAAGCAGGGCGACAAGGTCAAGATCACGATCATGTTCCGTGGTCGCGAGCAGTCCCGGCCGGAGCTCGGCTACCGACTGCTGCAGCGTCTCGCGGAGGACGTCCAGGACCTCGGCTTCGTGGAGTCGAACCCGAAGCAGGACGGCCGGAACATGATCATGGTTCTCGGTCCGCACAAGAAGAAGACCGAGGCGATGGCCGAGGCCCGCCAGGCGCAGGAAGCGCGCAAGGCGGACGCGAAGGCGAACCCCGGCAAGTCGCAGAACGCCGCGGAGGCCGACGCCGACGCCGAAGCCGAGGCCCCGGCCGAGGCACCTGCCGAAGCGTGACCCCGGGGGACCGCCAGTCCCCAGGACACATACCCGATACAAGAGCGACGCTCCAACCGTGCCCGGTTTCACGACCGGGCACCGGAGCGCCACCGACGAGGAGAGAACGGCGCTATGCCGAAGAACAAGTCGCACAGCGGTGCCAGCAAGCGCTTCAAGATCACCGGCTCCGGCAAGGTGCTCCGTGAGCGCGCCGGCAAGCGCCACCTGCTCGAGCACAAGTCGTCCCGCGTGACGCGTCGCCTCACCGGCAACGCCGAGATGGCCCCGGGCGACGCCGCGAAGATCAAGAAGCTTCTCGGCAAGTGACGTACGGGCGCCACTGAGCGCCGTACGGCAGGACCGGGACCCAATCGATACCGGGCCGCGTGAGGACCACCGCGGCCCCGCTACAAGGAGTTAACAAGTGGCACGCGTCAAGCGGGCAGTCAACGCCCACAAGAAGCGCCGGGCGATCCTCGAGCAGGCCTCCGGCTACCGCGGTCAGCGTTCGCGCCTGTACCGCAAGGCCAAGGAGCAGGTCACCCACTCGCTGGTCTACAACTACAACGACCGCAAGAAGCGCAAGGGTGACTTCCGCCAGCTGTGGATCCAGCGCATCAACGCCGCTGCCCGCGCCAACGGCATCACGTACAACCGCTTCATCCAGGGCCTGAAGGCCGCCAACGTCGAGGTCGACCGCAAGATCCTCGCCGAGCTGGCCGTCAACGACCCGAACGCGTTCGCCGCGCTCGTCGAGGTCGCGCAGAAGGCGCTGCCGAGCGATGTGAACGCGCCGAAGGCGGCGTGACGCTGCGCTGGCTTGAGCCGTAGTTGAAGGGACCCGCAGGCTGTGAGCCTGCGGGTCCCTTCGGTTGCCGCCCGGTCCTGTCCGTTCTCGGCTGCGGGTTCGTGGTGGCTGGTCGCGCAGTTCCCCGCGCCCCTGGGCGTTGCTCCTTGCGGCGAGACAGCCGCACCCCGCGTTGAGACATTTTGTGAAGGTGATGGAACACATGGCGCCCGCCGCCCCCGAGCTGATCTCCCCCCGGTCCCCCCGTGTCGCTGCCGCTCGGCGGCTCGGGAAGCGGAACTTTCGGGGGAAGGAGCGGCTGTTTCTGGCCGAGGGGCCGCAGGCCGTGCGGGAGGCCGCGGGGTACGGGGAGACGCTGGTCGAGTTGTTCGCCACCGTGGAGGCCGCGGAGCGGTACGCCGACATCGTCGGGGCCGCACGGGACGTCGGGGCCCGGGTGCACCTCGCCGCCGACTCGGTGATCGAGGACATCTCCACCACCGTCACCCCGCAGGGTCTGGTCGGGGTCTGCCGGTTCCTGGACACGCCGTTCGACGAGATCCTCGCCGCCCGGCCCAAGCTCGTCGCCGTCCTCGCGCACGTGAGGGACCCCGGCAACGCGGGCACCGTGCTGCGCTGCGCCGACGCCGCCGGGGCCGAGGCGGTCGTGCTCACCGACGCCTCCGTCGACCTGTACAACCCCAAGGCCGTACGCGCCTCCGTCGGCTCCCTCTTCCATCTGCCGGTCGCCGTCGGTGTCCCCGTCGAGCGGGCCGTCGCCGGGCTGCGGGACGCCGGGGTGCGGGTGCTGGCCGCCGACGGGGCGGGCGAGGACGACCTCGACACCGAGCTGGACGCGGGCACCATGGGCGGGCCCACCGCCTGGGTGTTCGGCAACGAGGCCTGGGGGCTCCCGGAGGAGACCCGCGCCCTCACCGACGCCGTCCTGCGCGTCCCGATCCACGGGAAGGCGGAGAGCCTGAACCTCGCGACCGCCGCCGCCGTATGTCTCTACGCGTCGGCGCGTGCACAGCGCGCCGCCGGAGGGTGCCGCTCCGTCACCGAGAGCTAGTAGGGTGACCAGCTCAAGGCCCCTGCGCGGTTGAGAGGTGGGGTACGGGGATGAGCGTCGGCACGAGCAGCGCACCGGGAGCACGCCAGGTGCCGCGCCCGCCCGCGCCCCGCACGTCCGGCGATCCCGCCGGCCTCGGCATCGACCCGGACCAGCTGCCCGACGCACTGGTCGTCGCCGACGAGCACGGCCGGGTGGTCTGCTTCAACGCCGCCGCCGTCCGGATCACCGCCACCCCCGCAGCCGAGGCCCTCGGGCAGCCCCTGGAGAGCGCCCTGCCGCTGGAGGACCTGGAGGGCCGCCGCTGGTGGCAGCTCACCGACCCCTACGGCGGCCTCGCCATCCGCGTCCGGCAGCCCGAGCGCAACCTGCTGCTCCCCGGCGGCCGGGAGGTCCTGGTCACCGCCCGCTACGTCCGCACCGAACGCCTCGGCCCCGTGCACCGCGTCGTCGTCACCCTGCGCGACACCGAGGCCCGCCGCCGCACCGAGCGCAGCCACGCCGAGCTGATCGCCACCGTCGCCCACGAGCTGCGCTCCCCGCTCACCTCCGTCAAGGGCTTCACGGCCACCCTGCTGGCCAAGTGGGAGAGGTTCACCGACGACCAGAAACGGCTGATGCTGGAGACCGTCGACGCCGACGCCGACCGCGTCACCCGGCTCATCGCCGAGCTGCTCGACATCTCCCGGATCGACTCCGGCCGCCTGGAGGTGCGCCGCCAGCCCGTCGACATCGGCGCCGCCGTCGGCCGGCACATCCAGGCGTACGTCGCCTCCGGTCTGGAGGCCGACCGGTTCCTGCTCCGCCTCGCCCAGCCGCTGCCCGACCTGTGGGCCGACCCCGACAAGGTCGACCAGGTGCTGAGCAACCTGCTGGAAAATGCCGTGCGGCACGGCGAGGGAACCGTCACCATTGACGTCACGCCCACGGCGTCCCCCCGCGAAGGGGAGGACACCGGCACGTCGGTCACGGTGAGCGACGAGGGGGCGGGCATCCCGGAGGAATCCATGAACCGCGTCTTCACCCGCTTCTGGCGGGGCAGCAAGCGCGGCGGCACCGGCCTCGGGCTGTATATCGTCAAGGGCATCGTCGAGGCCCACGGCGGCACCATCACGGTCGGCCGCGCCCCCGGCGGCGGCGCCGAGTTCCGATTTACGTTGCCCGTGGCGGCACCGGCGTACCTCAGCTGACAAGCACCTGAGACGGCCGACGGCCCCCACGGGCGTAATCCGCGTTCCACAGCCCCGTTAGACTCGGTCTTTGGCACCTTTGCGTCCAGATCCGCAGACGAAGCGTCGACGAAGCGTCTCCGCCGCGTCCGAGGACCGTAGACGGGGCGTCCCAGCCAGCCAACCGGAAGCACGGGAAGAGATGTCGGCACCGAATAAGTCGTACGACCCAGTCGAGGTCGAGGCGTTGAAACCGGAAGAGATCGAGCGCATGCGGGACGAGGCGCTCGCCGCCTTCGCCGCCGCGGACTCCCTCGACGCGCTCCAGGAGGCCAAGGTCGCCCACACCGGCGGCACCTCCCCGCTGTCGCTGGCCAACCGCGAGATCGGCGCCCTGCCGCCGCAGGCCAAGGCCGAGGCGGGCAAGCGCGTCGGCATGGCCCGCGGTGCCGTGAACAAGGCACTGGCCGCCCGCCAGGAGGAGCTGGAGGCCGAGCGCGACGCGCGTGTCCTGGTAGAGGAGGCCGTGGACGTCACGCTGCCCCACGACCGCGTACCGGCCGGCGCCCGCCACCCGCTCACCACGCTCTCCGAGCGCATCGAGGACGTCTTCGTCGCCATGGGCTACGAGGTCGCCGAGGGCCCCGAGGCCGAGGCGGAGTGGTTCAACTTCGACGCCCTCAACATCGGCCCGGACCACCCGGCCCGCGGCGAGGCCGACACCTTCTTCGTGCAGGGCCCGGGGGGCGGCTCCGAGTCCGGCGTCGTGCTGCGCACCCACACCTCGCCCGTGCAGATCCGCTCGGCGCTCTCCCGCGAGCTGCCGGTGTACGTGATCTGCCCCGGCCGGGTGTACCGCACCGACGAGCTGGACGCCACGCACACCCCCGTCTTCCACCAGGTCGAGCTGCTCGCCGTCGACGAGGGCCTGACCATGGCGGACCTCAAGGGCACCCTGGACCACATGGTCCAGTCGCTGTTCGGCGCGGAGATGAAGACCCGGCTGCGGCCGAACTTCTTCCCCTTCACCGAGCCGTCCGCAGAGATGGACATGCTCTGCTACGTCTGCAAGGGCGCGTCCGTCGGCAACCCCGACCGGCCCTGCCGCACCTGCTCCAGCGAGGGCTGGATCGAGCTGGGCGGCTGCGGCATGGTCAACCCGCGGGTGCTCACCGCCTGCGGTATCGACCCGGAGAAGTACAGCGGCTTCGCCTTCGGGTTCGGCATCGAGCGGATGCTGATGTTCCGCCACAACGTCGAGGACATGCGAGACATGGTCGAGGGTGACGTCCGGTTCACCCGGCCGTTCGGGATGGAGATCTGATGCGGGTCCCGCTTTCCTGGCTGCGGGAGTACGTCGACCTGCCGGCCACCGAGACCGGCCGCGACGTGCAGGCCAAGCTGATTTCGGCCGGTCTGGAGGTCGAGACCGTCGAGCACCTCGGCGCCGACCTCAAGGGTCCCCTCGTGGTCGGCCAGGTGCTGACCATCGAGGAGCTGGAGGGCTTCAAGAAGCCGATCCGCTTCTGCACGGTGAACGTGGGGCAGGCCAACGGCACGGGTGAGCCGCAGGAGATCGTCTGCGGCGCCCGGAACTTCGCCGTCGGCGACAAGGTCGTCGTGGTCCTGCCCGGCGCCACCCTGCCCGGCGGCTTCTCGATCTCCGCCCGCAAGACCTACGGCAAGACGTCCCACGGCATGATCTGCTCCGGCGACGAGCTGGGCATGGGCGACGACGGCAGCCACGGCATCATCGTGCTGCCGCCGGAGACCGAGGTCGGCAAGGACGCCGTCGAGCTGCTCGAACTGGTCGACGAGGTGCTGGACATCGCCGTCACCGCCAACCGCGGCGACTGCCTGTCCATCCGCGGCGTCGCCCGCGAGGCCGCCATCGCCTACGGCCTGCCGCTGCGCGACCCGGCCCTGCTCGACGTGCCCGGCCCGAACGCCTACGGCTACCCGGTGAAGATCGCCGACCCCACCGGCTGCGACCGCTTCACCGCCCGCACCGTGACCGGCCTCAGCGCCGAGGCCCGCTCCCCGATCTGGCTCCAGCGCCGGCTCCAGAAGGTCGGCATGCGCCCGATCTCGCTGGCCGTCGACGTCACGAACTACGTGATGATGGAGCTGGGCCAGCCCCTGCACGCCTACGACCGCTCACTGGTCCAGGGCACCATCGGCGTCCGCCGGGCCCAGGAGGGCGAGAAGATCGTCACCCTCGACGGCACCGAGCGGAAGCTGCACGCCGAGGACCTGGTCATCACCGACGACCGCGGCCCGATCGGCCTCGCGGGGGTCATGGGCGGCGCCAACACGGAGATCGCGGACCACGGCGACACCGACAACGCGACGAGTGACGTGGTCATCGAGGCCGCCCACTTCGACCAGGTGTCCATCGCGCGCACCGCCCGCCGGCACAAGCTGTCCTCCGAGGCGTCCCGCCGCTTCGAGCGCGGCGTCGACCCGCAGGCCGCCGCCGCTGCCGCGCAGCGCACCGTCGACCTGCTGGTGCTGCTCGCGGGCGGCACCGCCGAGGCCGGGGTCACGGAGATCAGCGCCCCGTCCGCACCGCACACCATCAGCATCCCGGCCGATCACCCGGACAAGGTCGCGGGTGTGGAGTACGGCCGCGAGACCGTCGTACGCCGCCTCCAGGAGGTGGGCTGCGACGTCTACGGCCAGGACGAGCTGATCGTCACCGTGCCGTCCTGGCGGCCCGACCTCGACGACATCAACGACCTGGCCGAAGAGGTCATCCGCCTGGAGGGCTACGAGAACCTGCCCTCCACGCTGCCCCGGCCCCCGGCGGGCCGCGGCCTCACCTCCCGGCAGCGGCTGCACCGCCGCGTCGGGCGGGCCCTGGCCGGTGCCGGCTACGTCGAGGCGCTGAACTACCCGTTCATCGGCGAGCAGGTCTTCGACCAGCTCGGTCTCGACGCCGACGACCCGGTCCGCCGCGTCGTCAGGCTGGTCAACCCGCTCAGCGACGAGGAGCCCGCGCTGCGGACCTCGCTGCTGCCGGGCCTGCTCGCTGCGCTGCGGCGCAACGACGGCCGGGGCGCGCACGACCTGGCGCTCTTCGAGACCGGCCTGGTCTTCCACCCGCGCGACGAGCAGCGGGTCGCCGGCAACCTGCCCGTGGACCGGCGTCCCAGCGGACGGGAACTCACCGCGCTGAACGCCGCGCTGCCCGACCAGCCCCGGCACGTCGCCGTGGTCCTGGCCGGCGCCCGCGAGCAGTCCGGCTGGTGGGGCAAGGGCCGTCCGGCCGACTGGGCCGACGCGGTCGAGTCCGCCCGCACCGTCGCCCGTGAGGCCGGCGCCGAACTGGGCGTCCGCAAGGGCCAGTACGGGCCGTGGCACCCGGGCCGCTGCGCCGAGCTGCTCCTCACCGTGGACGGCGAGGACCGCGTCGTCGGACACGCGGGTGAGCTGCACCCGCGGGTCCTGAAGACGCTGGGCCTGCCCGCGCGCACCAGTGCGATGGAGCTGGACCTCGACGCGGTGGAGCGGGTCGGCGACGACACCCCGCAGGCGCCGGGCATCTCCACGTTCCCGGTCGCGACGCAGGATGTGGCCCTGGTCGTCGAGGAGTTCGTCCCGGCGTCGGAGGTCGAGGCGGCGCTGCGCGAGGGCGCGGGCGAACTGCTGGAGTCCATCCGGCTGTTCGACGTCTACGACAACGCGGAGCAGCTCGGTGAGGGGCGCAAGTCCCTGGCGTACGCGTTGCGCTTCCGCGCGGGGGACCGGACGCTGACGGTCGACGAGGCCTCCGCTGCCCGCGACGCCGCGGTTGCCCTCGCGGGCGAGCGGGTGGGAGCAGTGCTCCGGAGCTGACGGTGCGCCCAAGGGGCGTGGGGTTCCTGCCGGTTCGGCGGCTGCGGGCAGTCGGTGGCTGGTCGCGCAGTTCCCCGCGCCCCTGAAGGGGCGTCAGCGCAACCTGCCCTTTTTTAGGGGCGCGGGGAACTGCGCGAGCAACCACGATGCACCCGCAGTCGACAACGCACCGCAAGCCTCTACGCACCCGGCGGAGCCGGCTTGCCGTCCGCCCCGCCACGGAGTGTCGGGCAGGCGGCCGGGCGGACGGCGTGGATACGGGCCGCCGCACTGTACGAGGGGGAGCCGGCGGCCCGGCCGGCCTCTTTCGAGGCCCTTCAGTCAACCGGCCCGGCACTCTCCGCGACAGCGCGCACACGCTGCGGATGCGCGTACTCCGTTCACACCCCGTGTGAAGACCGACGCACTACGCTGTCGGCACCGATTCACCGGGGGCACCCATGCAGCCCAACACCCTGCTCGACGCGATCCTCGACGAGGCCGGGATCTCGCACGCGGGACTGGCCGCGCACGTCAACCAGGCGGGGCGGGCGCGCGGGCTCGCACTGAGGTACGAACACACGGCCGTCGCGCGGTGGTTGAAGGGCCAGCGCCCGCGCGGCCAGGTGCCCGACCTGATCTGCGAGGTCCTCGCGTCCCGGCTGCACCGACCCGTCACCCTCGACGACATCGGCCTCGGTGTGCCCGGCGAACCGGCCGCCCCGCACACCGGATCGCTGTCCGGGTTCGTGGAGCGGGCGACCGCCCTGTGGCGCTCCGACCAGCAGCAGCGCCCGCACATCCTCGGCGCCCCCGCGCTCACCGGCACACCGGCCGTGATGCCCGTGTGGGAGTGGGAGAACCCGCCCGAGGACACGGACGTCTCCCGCGGCGGACGGCACCGGGTCACCGCGGCCGACCTGGAGACGGTGCGCTGCGCCCGCACGCACTACGAGCAGATGTACCGCAAGGCCGGCGGCATCGCGACTCGCGCCCGCATCGTCGGCTTCCTCAACTCCGAGGCCGCGCCGCTGCTGCGCGGCAGCTACACCGATGCCACCGGACGGCAGTTGCACCGGGCCACCGGGGGACTGGTGGCCGTCGCCGGGATCTGCGCGTACGACTCCGACGCGCACGGCCTCGCCCAGCGCTACTTCCACCAGGCGCTGCGGCTCGCCAAGGCCAGCGGCGACCGGGGGCTCGGCGCGTACGTCATCGCGCTGCTGGTCAACCAGGCGCTGTTCATGCGGGAGTACCGCCAGGCCGTCGCCTTCGCCGAGGCCGCGCTGCGCGCCGCCGGCCGGCACATCACCCCGGCGCTCGCCTCCGACCTGTACGCGATGCAGGCGAAGGCGTACGCGCACCTGGGCGACGGCAGCGGCGCGCTGGCCTGCATCCGCCGGGCCGAGCAGGCCGCCGAGCGCATCCGGCGGGGGTACGAGCCCGACGAGACCGGCTACGTCCAGCCCGGGCTGGTCAACGTCCAGGTGGCGGAGGCGCTGCTGAGCCTCGGTGAACTCGCGGCGGCCGGGGAGCACGCGGCGGCGGCCGTCGACACCCCCGCGCACGACCGGGGCCGCGTGCACCGGCTCGCCATGCTCAGCACGATCGAACTGCGCCAGGGCCACGCCGACAAGGCGGTGGCGACGGCCGTGCGGATGGCCGAACAGGCCCGTGGAATGGAGTCCCATCGGCTGCGCGACAGACTGCGCGCGGTGCGCGAGCACCTGGTGAGCAGCGGTTGCGCGGGGACGGCCGAGGCCGCCGAACTCATCGACGGGGCACTGCGCGTACCGCTGTAGGCGTCCCGTCCGCCCCGCCCCTGCGCCCACCCCTGCGCCGTGAGCGGCCCCCGTACGCCTGCTGCCGGAACGCTGCTGCTGCGATATTGCCACCTACTCAAAGAAAGGTGGCAGAACAGTGCAGTGGGCGAAACAGAGCGAACAAAACGTGTACTCAAATCGATGGTTCAGCGTCAATCTCGCCGATGTCGTCCTGCCGGACGGCCGGCACCTCGACCACTTCCTGATACGGATGCGCCCGGTGGCCGCCGCAACGGTCGTGAACGAGGCGGGCGAGGTCCTCCTGCTGTGGCGGCACCGCTTCATCACCGACAGCTGGGGCTGGGAACTGGCGGCCGGAGTCGTCGAGGACGGCGAGGACGTCGCGGTGGCGGCGGCCAGGGAACTGGAGGAGGAGACCGGCTGGCGACCCGGACCACTGCACCACCTGATGAGCGTGGAGCCCTCCAACGGCCTCACCGACGCCCGGCACCACGTCTACTGGGCCGAGGAGGGCACGTACGTCGGACACCCCGTGGACGACTTCGAGTCGGAGCGCCGGGAATGGGTCCCCCTCAAGCTCGTCCCCGACCTCGTCGCCCGAGGGGAGGTCCCGGCCGCCAACATGGCGGCCGCGTTACTCCTGCTGCACCACCTCAGGCTCGGGCGCGATCAGCCGTACGCGTAGAAGCCCGAGCCGCTCTTGCGGCCGAGGCGGCCCGCGTCGACCATGCGCTGGAGCAGCGGGGGAGCGGCGTACAGCGGTTCCTTGTACTCCTCGTACATCGAATAGGCCACCGAGGCGACCGTGTCCAGGCCGATCAGGTCGGCCAGCTTCAGCGGGCCCATCGGGTGGGCGCAGCCCATCTCCATGCCGTTGTCGATGTCCTCGCGACTGGCGATGCCCGACTCGAACATCCGGATCGCGGAGAGCAGGTAGGGGATCAGCAGCGCGTTGACCACGAAGCCGGAGCGGTCCTGGGCGCGGATCGCGTGCTTGCCCAGCACCTTCTCGGTGAACAGCTGGGCCCGGCTGAGCGTGCCCTCGGAGGTGGTGAGCGCCGGGATCAGCTCGACGAGCTGCTGCACCGGGGCCGGGTTGAAGAAGTGGATGCCGATGACGTGGTCGGGCCGCGAGGTGGCGACCGCCAGCTTCACCAGCGGGATGGAGGAGGTGTTGGAGGCCAGGATCGCGTCCGGCCGGGTCACGACCTGGTCGAGCACCTGGAAGATCTCGGTCTTGACCTGCTCGTTCTCGACGACCGCCTCGATCACCAGATCGCGGTCGGCGAACTCGCCGAGGTCGGTGGTGAAGCTGAGGCGCGCCTGCGTCGCGTCCCGCTCCTCCTCGGTGATCTTGCCGCGCTCGGCCGCCTTGGCCAGCGAGTTGTACAGCCGGGTACGGCCGATCTCCAGAGCCTCGCCGGTGGTCTCGGCGACCATCACCTCCAGACCCGAGCGGGCGCACACCTCGGCGATGCCCGCCCCCATCTGACCGCAGCCGACCACGCCGACGCGTGCGATATCTCCCGAGATGCCGGTCACATCGTCCCTTTCGCTGACTCCACGGCTGGCAGCAGGCAGACCGGGGTCCCCGGCGTCTGCTCCGATCGAGCACGTTACCCCCGAATGGTCACGGTTCCGTCTCCCGGGTCGGGCATGCTGAGGCCCCGTACACGATCCGTGACCGTACGGATCCCATGCGTTCAGGAGGTCTTCCCATGGGCGGTGTCTCGCGCCGTGCCTTCACGGTGGCGGCGTTGTCGGCGTTCACGCTCGTGCCCGGGGCGTCGGCGGCGGCCCCGGGTCCGGCGAAGCCGGCGCCCCCGCGCAGCGCCGCCGCCGGGATGCGGGGGATGTGGCTGGCGACCGTGGCCAACCGCGACTGGCCCACCCGGGCGGGGCTGCGCGCCGCCGAGCAGCGCGCGGAGCTGGTCGAGCACTTCGACAACGCGGTCCGGCACCGCCTCAACACGGTGATCCTCCAGGTGCGGCCGACGGCCGACGCGCTGTGGCCCTCGGCACACGAGCCGTGGTCGCAGTACCTGTCCGGCAGCCAGGGCCGCGACCCGGGCTGGGACCCGCTGGGCACCGCGGTCAAGGAGGCCCACGCCCGCGGCCTGCACCTGCACGCCTGGTTCAACCCGTACCGCGTCGCCACCCACGACGACCCGGCCCGCCTCGTCTCCTCCCACCCCGCGCGGAAGAACCCCGGGTGGGTGGTGCCGTACGGCGGGCAGCTCTACTACAACCCCGGGCTGCCCGAGGTCCGGGCGTTCGTGCAGGACGCGATCATGGACGCGGTGGCGAAGTACGAGGTGGACGGGGTCCACTTCGACGACTACTTCTACCCCTATCCGGTGGCGGGCCAGAGCTTCGACGACGGCGCGACCTTCGGCACGTTCGGCACCGGCTTCGCCACGAAGGCCGACTGGCGCCGCGACAACATCGACCGGCTGGTGCGCGAGACCGCGCAGCGCGTCAAGGACGTCCGCCCGGCCGCCCGCTTCGGCGTCAGCCCCTTCGGCGTGTGGCGCAATGCCGCCACCGACGAGCGCGGCTCCGACACCCGGGCGGGCGTGCAGACGTACGACGACCTGTACGCGGACACCCGCAAGTGGGTGCGCGAGGGCTGGATCGACTACGTGGTGCCGCAGTTGTACTGGCACATCGGGAGGGACGGTGCCGACTACGCGAAGCTGCTGCCCTGGTGGGCCGAGACCGCCCGGGGCAGCCGCACCCAGCTGTACGTGGGCGAGGCGCTGTACAAGTCCGGGGACCCGGCCCAGCCCGCCGCCTGGCAGGATCCGGCCGAACTCTCCAGCCACCTGACGCTGGCCGCGCGGTACCCGGAGGTCCGCGGGCACGTCTACTTCTCGGCCAAGGACGTCGCCGACGACCGCGGCGGCGCGATGGCGCGGGTGGCCGCCGACCACTACACGCAGCCGGCCGCCGCCCCGCGCTGAACCGCCTCCGCGTGGGGTGCGGGCACTGAGCTACAGCTGGGTCTCCCGGTGCCGGATCTCCGAGTCGGGGCCGGGCGAGCACACGGCCTCGTGCCCGTCCTCGAACCGGACCCGGTACGGGGGAGTGCCCTTGTCGCCCATCACTTCGACGATCTCCGCGACCTTGTCGTGCTCACCGACCACCCGGCCGTGCTGGACCAGCTGGTCACCCTTGGTTGCGTGCATCCGTGAGGCCTCCTCACCTGTGTGCGGCCCGAGGGCGGGCGCTAACCCCTGGCCCGCTGGGTGACCGCGATGCACAGCAGTACGGCCGCGGCCGTCAGCGGAGCGGCCACCGGCAGGTGCTCGCCCAGGAGAAGTACCGACCACACCAGTGTGAGCAGCGGCTGGGCCAGCTGCAACTGGCTGGCCTTCGGGATGCCGATCGCCGCCATGCCCCGGTACCAGACGACCAGGCCGAGGAACTGCGAACCGATCGCCACCCACAGCAGCCCGGTCACGGCGTGCGCCGTCAGATGCACCGACTCGAAGGACAGTGCGACCGCCGCCATCGGCACCGTCAGCGGCAGACACAGCACCAGCGCCCAGCCGATGACCTGCCACCCCGGCATCACCCGGGCCAGCCGGCCGCCCTCCGTGTAGCCGGCGGCGCACACCAGCAGGGCCGCGAAGAGATAGGCGTCGGCCGAGGTCAGCGCTCCGCCGCTCTGCTGCACCGTGAAGGCGATCACGGCCGCCGCACCCGCCAGGGCCGCGATCCAGAAGGTGCGCGAGGGGCGGGTGCCGACGCGCAGGGCGGACAGCAGCGCGGTGGTCAGCGGCAGCAGGCCCACCACGACGGCGGCGTGCGCCGTGGTCGACGTCTGCAGGGCGAGCGTGGTGAGCAGGGGGAAGCCGAGGACCACCCCGGCGCCCACCACCGCGAGACCCAGCCAGTGCCGCCGCTCGGGCGGTGCCACCCTCCCCCACGCTCGGCTTCGCTCGCGCGGGGGGACCCCCACCACCACCAGGCAGGCCCCGGCGACCGCGGCGGCGAGGATGCTGCGCACGGCGATCAGGGACCAGGGCCCGAAGCCCTCCAGGCCCCAGGCGGTGGCGGGGAAGGTGAGGGAGAAGGCGACGACACCGAGGGCGGCCTGGACGGTGCCCAAGGACGCACCGCCGGTGTCCGCGTCGGTGGCGCCGACTGCTATCCCGGACAGCGCGGTAGCGCTACTCTGTGCTCTCATGCAAGAGCGTAGCAGCGTCGCTGACCTGGTGACCGTGTTGCGGCGAGAGCTGGAGTGCTACTCACCGGGCGGAAAGCTCCCGTCCAGCCGTGCCCTCGTCGACCGGTTCCGGGTGAGCCCGGTGACGGTCTCCCGCGCCCTGGCCCAGCTGGCCGCCGAGGGGCTGGTCGTCACCCGGCCCGGCGCCGGCGCCTTCCGTGCCCGGCCACGCCCCTCGGCCGCACCCGCCGGGGACACCTCCTGGCAGGAGGTGGCGCTGAGCGCCGACGGCGCCGCCGACCTCGTACCGCGCTCGGTGGACGCCTCCGGGGTGCTGGTCTCGCTGGCGGCCCCGCCGTCCGGCGTCGTGGAGTTCAACGGCGGGTACCTGCACCCCTCGTTGCAGCCGGAGCGGGCGATGGCGGCGGCCCTGGCCCGGGCCGGACGGCGGCCCGGCGCCTGGGGCCGGCCGCCGATGGAGGGGCTGCCGGAGCTGCGGGAGTGGTTCGCGCGCGGCATCGGCGGCGCCATCACGGCGGCCGAGGTACTGATCACCGCGGGCGGCCAGTCCGCGCTGGCCACCGCCCTGCGCGCGCTCGCCCCGCCCGGCACCCCCGTGCTCGTGGAGTCCCCGACCTACCCCGGCATGCTGGCCATCGCACGGGCGGCCGGCCTGCGCCCGGTGCCCGTCCCCGTGGACGCCGACGGCGTACGGCCCGCCCTGCTCGCCGACGCCTTCCGCGCGACCGGCGCCCGGGTCTTCGTCTGCCAGCCCCTGTTCCAGAACCCGACCGGTGCCGTGCTCGCCCCCGAGCGGCGGGGCGAGGTGCTGCGCATCGCGCGGGCGGCCGGTGCCTTCGTCGTGGAGGACGACTTCGTGCGCCGGCTCGTGCACGAGGACGCGGGCCCGCTGCCCGCCCCGCTCGCCGCCGACGACCCGGACGGCGTCGTGGTCCACGTCTGCTCGCTGACCAAGGCGACCTCGCCCAGCTTCCGGGTGAGTGCCCTGGCCGCGCACGGGCCGGTCCTCGAACGCCTGCGCGCCATTCAGATCGTCGACACCTTCTTCGTGCCCCGGCCGCTCCAGGAGGCGGCGCTGGAACTCGTCGGCTCGCCCGCCTGGCCACGCCACCTGCGCGCGGTCTCGGCCGAGTTGAAGGCCCGCCGGGACGCGATGACCTCCGCACTGCGGCTGCAACTCCCTGAGATCTCCCTGGCCCACGTCCCCTCCGGCGGCTACCACCTGTGGCCCCGGCTGCCCGAGGGCACGGACGAGACCGTCCTCACCTCGGCCGCCCTGCGCGCGGGCGTCGCGATCACCCCGGGCCGCCCGTACTTCAGCGCCGAACCCCCGGCCGCGCACTTCCGGCTGAGCTTCGCCGCGGTCGCGAACGCCGGGGAGATCGCGGAAGGGGTACGGCGCCTGCGCACCGCCTGCCAGGAGGTGTGGGGCGGCTGACGCGGACCCGTGTCGGGACGCCGCGGAGACGGGCCAGCGGTCGGTGAGCCGGGGCACACCCAGGGTGACCCACAGGTAACACCCCTTGACCGGCCCACCTCCGCGCTCCACCATCACGGCATGGCGCTTCGGGTCACGTTCGTCGCGGCCGCACGCAGCTCACCGCTGCTCGCGGAGCGCTTCGACGACGACCGGCCGCTTGACCAGGCCGGATGGGACGAGGTGCTGCACGCCGCGGGCGACCTCCGGCCGCTCGCGGCGGCCGAGTTGCGCTACTGCTCGCCCACGCCCCGCAGCCGCGCCACCGGTGACGCCATCGGCTGTGCACCACTGCTCCAACTGGCCCTGCGCGACTGCGACATGGGCCGATGGCGCGGTCTGACGCTCGGTGAGGCCATGGCCCGCGAACCGGCGGCCGTGGACGCCTGGCTCGCCGATCCCCGGACGGCCCCGCACGGCGGGGAGTCGCTGCTGGGGTTCATCACCCGGGTGGGCGGCTGGCTCGACACCCGTCCCGGGGAGGACGGTGACCGGATCGTCGCCGTGGCCGAGCCCTCCGTGATCCGGGCCGCGCTGGTCTACGCGCTGAAGGCGCCGCCCGGAACATACTGGAACCTGGACGTGCGGCCCTTGTCGGCGACCACCGTGACGGGCCGCGCGGGCCGCTGGAGCCTCCGCTTCGAGGGGGCGCCGGACCAGGGTGCTACGCATCCGGCGTTTCGCGCAGGTAATCCGTTGTGAGCAGCAGGTCCTTGGCCGGGCCGCCCACCCGCCACACCGTCCGCCAGCGGTCCGGGCCCCGGACGGTGAACTCGCCCCGGTAGAGGTCGGCGGCGCAGGGGTGGTCGGCCACATGGTGCCCCGAGCTCAAATCCAGGCCGTGGAAGGCGCGGCCGTCCGCGAAACGCACGTCCACCCGGCCCGGCCCGCTGCCCGGCTCGTAACGCAGCGTGCGCTCGGCGGGCCGGGTCACGCCCTGCCAGGTGAAGGCGCCCGACTCCCGGCCGATCAGCCCGCCGCCGTCGAGCGCGTCGAAGGACGTGAGCCCCTCGAAGCGGCCCGCCAGGCCACCTGCCAGATCCCGCACCGACCGCTCGGTGCGCCAGCGCCCCGCGAGGTACGCCAGTACGTCGGGCACCGGCCACAACTCGCCCATTTCCACTCGCTTTCCCGCTCCGGCCCACTCGTTGCCGCGCGACCCATTGACGCGCCGCGGCCCCCTCCCTATCTTGCCGTTCGAAGTGCTGACCAATGTCCGATATCCCGAACGACTACCTGGTGAGAGCCGCGGAGTATCCATGTCACGCACCCGCTGGAGACTCGGTCTCAGCGTCACCGCCCTCCTGACGGCATCCGCCCTGCTGCCGTCCCCGGCACACGCGGAGGCCGTCGCCGACTACACGATCACCGTCGACCCGTCCGGCCGGGGCCCCGCGATCGACGACACGATGTACGGCGTCTTCTACGAGGACATCAACCGCGCCGCCGACGGCGGCCTGTACGCCGAACTCGTGCAGAACCGGTCCTTCGAGTACTCCACCGCCGACAACGCCTCGTACACACCGCTCACCGCGTGGGCGGCCGACGGCACGGCCGAGGTGGTGGACGACGGGGGCCGCCTCAACGAGCGCAACCGCAACTACCTCTCCCTGACCGCCGGCTCCACCGTGACCAACGCGGGCTACAACACCGGCATCCGGGTCGAGAAGGGCGAGCGGTACGACTTCTCGGTCTGGTCCCGGGCCGAGCACGGCACCACCCTCACCGTCACCCTCCGGGACGCCGCGGGCACCCTCGCGAAGGCGCGCCGGGTGGCGGCGAAGGGGCAGTGGCGCAAGTACACGGCCACCTTCACCGCCACCCGCACCAGCGACCGCGGCCGCCTCACCGTCACCACCACCGCCCCCGCCGCCCTCGACATGGTGTCCCTCTTCCCCCGCGACACCTACCGGCACCAGCCGGGCGGCCTGCGCAAGGACCTCGCGGAGAAGATCGAGGCCCTGCACCCCGGCTTCCTGCGCTTCCCCGGCGGCTGCCTGGTCAACACCGGCTCCATGGAGGACTACAGCGCGGACTCCGGCTGGCAGCGCAAACGCTCCTACCAGTGGAAGGACACCATCGGCCCGGTCGAGGAGCGCGCCACCAACGCCAACTTCTGGGGCTACAACCAGAGCTACGGCCTCGGCTACTACGAGTACTTCCGCTTCGCCGAGGACATCGGCGCCATGCCGCTGCCCGTCGTCCCCGCCCTGGTCACCGGCTGCGGCCAGAACGAGGCCGTCGACGACGACGCGCTGCTGAAGCGGCACATCCAGGACACCCTGGACCTCATCGAGTTCGCCAACGGCCCCCGCACCAGCGAGTGGGGCGGCAAACGGGCGGAGATGGGCCACCCCGAGCCCTTCCACCTCACCCACCTCGAAGTCGGCAACGAGGAGAACCTCCCGAAGGAGTTCTTCGCCCGCTTCGAGCAGTTCCGCACCGCCATCGAGGCGAAGTACCCGGACGTCACCGTCGTCTCCAACTCCGGCCCCGACGACTCCGGCGCCACCTTCGACACCGCCTGGCAGCTCAACCGCGAGGCCGGTGTCGCGATGGTCGACGAGCACTACTACAACAGCCCGCAGTGGTTCCTCCAGAACAACGACCGCTACGACTCCTACAACCGCAGCGGCCCCAAGGTCTTCCTCGGCGAGTACGCCTCCCAGGGCAACGCCTGGAAGAACGCCCTCGCCGAGGCCGCGTTCATGACCGGCCTGGAGCGCAACGCCGACGTCGTCAAGCTGGCCTCCTACGCCCCGCTGCTCGCCAACGAGGACTACGTGCAGTGGAGCCCGGACCTGATCTGGTTCAACAACCACGCGTCCTGGGGCTCGGCCAACTACGAGGTCCAGAAGCTGTTCATGAACAACACCGGCGACCGCGTCGTGCCCTCCACGGCCAGCGGCACCCCCGCCGTCAGCGGCCCCATCACCGGCGGCGTCGGCCTGTCGACCTGGGCGACCAGCGCGGCGTACGACGACGTGAAGGTGACCTCGGCCGACGGGGAGACCCTCCTGTCCGACGACTTCTCCGGCGACGCCTCGCGGTGGGCCCACTCGGGCGCCGGCAGCTGGACGGTCCAGGACGGCCAGTACGTCCAGACCGACGCGGCCGCCGAGAACACCATGGTCACGGCGGGCGACCCGGCCTGGCACGACTACGACCTGCACGTGAGGGCCACGAAGAAGTCCGGCAAGGAGGGCTTCCTGGTCGCCTTCGGCGTCAAGGACACCGGCAACTACTACTGGTGGAACCTGGGCGGCTGGAACAACACCCGGTCCGCCGTCGAGCAGGCCGTTGACGGCGGCAAGTCCACGCTCCTGTCCAAGGCCGGCTCGATCGAGACGGGCCGCGCCTACGACATCGACGTCAAGGTCAGGGGCCGCCAGGTCACCCTCTACCTCGACGGCGAGGAGTGGGGCGGCTTCACCGACGACAAGCCGGCCGAACCCTTCCGCCAGATCGTCACGCGCGACGACCGCACCGGCGAGCTGATCGTCAAGGTCGTCAACGCCCAGGACACGGCGGCCCGCACCGCCGTCGACCTCGGCGGCGCGAAGGTGGCGTCCAGGGCCGCGGTCACCACGCTGGCCGCCGACCAGGACGCGGTCAACACCGGGACGGACGCCCCGGTGACCCCGGTGACCTCGACCTTCCCGGGTGCGGCGAGCGAGTTCACATACACCTTCCCGGCGAACTCGGTGACGTTCCTGCGGATCAGGCAGCGCTGACCGACGCCGGGCCCGGCGACCACCGCACCAAGTCGTCGCCGGGCCCGGCTAGCGTTGGGCCCATGATCGTATGGCTGAACGGCACCCACGGCGCCGGCAAGACGACCACCGGCGCACTCGTGCGGGAGCTGATTCCCGACTCCCGGGTGTTCGACGCCGAGAAGGTCGGCGAGACGCTCATGGACATCACGCCGGGGCTGCCCGCCACGGACAACTTCCAGCACTGGGCGCCGTGGCGGCCGCTCGTCGTCGAGACCGCCCGGCGGGTGCTCGACTACACCGGCGGCACCCTGGTGATGCCGATGACGGTCCTGGTCGAGGAGTACTGGCGGGAGATCGCGGGCGGCCTCGCCGCGCACGGGATCCCCGTACGGCACTTCGTCCTCCACGCCGACCGGGAGACCCTGCGGGGGCGCATCGCGGGGGACACCGTGCTGGGGCCGGACTCGCCGTTCCGTCTCCGGTACCTGGAGCCGTACGCCGAGGCCGCCCGCACCTGGCTGCACGCCGAGGCCGAGGTCGTCGACACCACGCACCTCACGCCCGCCGAGGCGGCGCTGCGGATCGCGGAGGCCGTCAAGGCGTAGGGGTGCGGTAGCGCCGAATCAACGTGCGCGTCTCCTGGTTGTACTTCGAGCGCCGCCGGGCGATCCAGAGGACGAGCGCCGCCCCGGCCGGAGCGACCGTGTACTGGGCCACCGCGTGGCGCAGCAGGGTCCCGCGGTCGGCGACCGCCCAGTCGCGGCCACCGAAGAGCGGGATGTCCTCGACGAGCTCCTCCTCGGCGTAGAAGTCCAGGCCCTCGATGCTGCCCCGGCCCCGGCTTCCGTCCGCCAGCGTCCACGCGCCCCGGCACGGCCCGTCCCACTCGCAGTCGACGAATCCTTCCGTCACGGCCGTCTGCCCATGCCGATACCGGTCCGTGTTCCCCGCGGCGAACCACAGGGGAAGCGCGAGGGCGCACAGGGACACGACGAGCGCCGCGCGCTGCCACGGCCTCAGCCCGACGACCAGTTCGACGATCCACGCACGCACAGCCACCCCCACGGTGCTCGGAGTCCGGAAGCGGCAGGCTAGCCGATGCCCGCGGCAGCGCCCCGAGGCCATGCCGTATCGCGTTGCATAAACGTGCAGCTACACGTATAGTCATGCTCTCCAGGAGGAGGATTTTCCATGGCGGTACGTGCGGCGGTGGCCGGAGCGAGTGGGTATGCGGGCGGTGAGCTGCTGCGGCTGCTCCTGACCCATCCCGAGGTCGAGATCGGCGCCCTGACCGGCAACTCCAACGCGGGGCAGCGGCTCGGCGCGCTGCAACCGCACCTGCTGCCGCTGGCCGACCGGGTGCTGGAGGCGACCACCCCCGAGGCACTCGGCGGTCACGACGTCGTCTTCCTCGCGCTGCCGCACGGGCAGTCCGCCGCCGTCGCCGAGCAGCTCGGGCCGGACGTCCTCGTCGTCGACATGGGCGCCGACTTCCGGCTCAAGGACCCCGCCGACTGGGAGCGGTTCTACGGCTCGCCGCACGCCGGTACCTGGCCCTACGGCCTTCCCGAACTTCCGGGTGCCCGCGCCGCGCTGGAGGGGTCCAAGCGCATCGCGGTGCCCGGTTGCTACCCCACGGCCGTGTCCCTGGCCCTCTTCCCGGCGTACGCCGCGTCGCTGGCCGAGCCCGAAGCGGTGATCGTCGCCGCCTCCGGCACGTCCGGCGCGGGCAAGGCGGCCAAGCCGCACCTGCTGGGCAGCGAGGTCATGGGCTCCATGTCGCCGTACGGCGTCGGCGGCGGCCACCGGCACACCCCCGAGATGATCCAGAACCTCGGCGCGGTGGCGGGCGAGCCGGTCACCGTCTCCTTCACGCCCACCCTCGCCCCGATGCCCCGCGGCATCCTCGCGACCTGCACCGCGAAGGCCAAGCCCGGAGTCAGCGCCGAGACGGTGCGGGCCGCCTACGAGAAGGCCCTCGCCGACGAACCGTTCGTGCACCTGCTGCCCGAGGGCCGGTGGCCCGCGACCGCCTCCGTGTACGGCTCCAACGCCGTCCAGGTGCAGGTCGCGTACGACGCCGCCGCCGGCCGGATCATCGCCATCAGCGCCATCGACAACCTGGCCAAGGGCACCGCGGGCGGTGCCGTCCAGAGCATGAACCTCGCCCTCGGTCTCGACGAGACCACCGGACTGACGACGATCGGAGTTGCGCCGTGAGTGTGACGGCAGCGAAGGGATTCACGGCGGCGGGCATCACCGCCGGGATCAAGGAGAGCGGCAACCCCGACCTGGCCCTCGTGGTCAACACCGGCCCCCGCCGCTCCGCCGCGGGCGTCTTCACCTCCAACCGCGTCAAGGCCGCGCCCGTCCTGTGGTCCGAGCAGGTGCTGAAGAGCGGTGAGGTGACCGCCGTCGTGCTCAACTCCGGCGGCGCCAACGCCTGCACCGGGCCCAAGGGCTTCCAGGACACGCACGCCACCGCCGAGAAGGTCGCCGCCTCGCTCAACACGGCCGGCCACGACGAGACCGGCGGGCACGCCCCCGGCCAGGTCGCCGTCTGCTCCACCGGCCTGATCGGCGTACTGCTGCCCATGGACAAGCTGCTCCCCGGCGTGGACAAGGCGGTCGCCCAGCTCAGCCCGCACGGCGGCGAGAAGGCCGCCATCGCCATCAAGACCACCGACACCGTGCACAAGACGTCCGTCGTCAGCGGGGACGGCTGGACCGTCGGCGGCATGGCCAAGGGTGCGGGCATGCTCGCCCCCGGCCTCGCCACCATGCTCGTCGTGATCACCACCGACGCCGACCTGGAGACCGGGGCCCTGGACCGCGCCCTGCGCGCCGCCACCCGGGTCACCTTCGACCGGGTCGACTCCGACGGCTGCATGTCCACCAACGACACCGTGCTGCTGCTCGCCTCCGGTGCCTCCGGCGTCACTCCGGAGTACGACGCCTTCGCCGAGGCCGTCCGCACCGTCTGCGACGACCTCGGACAGCAGCTGATCCGGGACGCCGAGGGCGCCAGCAAGGACATCAAGGTCGAGGTCGTGAACGCCGCGACCGAGGACGAGGCCGTCCAGGTGGGCCGCACCATCGCCCGCAACAACCTGCTCAAGTGCGCCATCCACGGCGAGGACCCCAACTGGGGCCGCGTGCTCTCCGCCATCGGCACCACCGACGCGGCCTTCGAGCCCGACCGGCTGAACGTCGCCATCAACGGCGTCTGGGTCTGCAAGAACGGCGGCGTCGGCGAGGACCGCGAGCTGGTCGACATGCGCTACCGCGAGGTCCACATCGTGGCGGACCTCGCGGCAGGCAATGAGTCTGCGACGATCTGGACAAACGACCTCACGGCCGACTACGTCCACGAGAACAGCGCGTACTCGTCTTGACGTGCCCGCTTGGTTGTCGCGGGTCCTCGTCGTCGCCAACGAGGATTCCTGGTTCATCGGCGACCGCTCGCCCCCGGACGAGTCCGAGGTGAGTCTTACGTCGCCTCCACAGGCCAACACCGCCCGCCCGGCGGCTGATTCGAGATTCTTCCGAAAGTCGGCTATGACGGTCAATCACCCAGAAGAGCGAAAGTTCCCGACTCGTAAGCATACCGCGCTCCCCAAGGCCCAGATCCTCATCGAGGCGCTGCCCTGGCTGACCCGGCACCACGGCAAGACCGTCGTCATCAAGTTCGGCGGCAACGCCATGATCGACGAGGACCTCAAGGCCGCCTTCGCCCAGGACGTCGTCTTCCTGCGCCACGCCGGCCTCAAGCCCGTCGTCGTGCACGGCGGCGGACCGCAGATCAGTGCCGCCCTCGACAAGCACGGCATCGTCAGCGAGTTCAAGGCCGGCCTGCGCGTCACCACCGAGGACGCCATGGACGTCGTACGGATGGTGCTCGCCGGGCAGGTGCAGCGGGAGCTGGTCGGGCTGCTCAACCAGCACGGACCGCTCGCCGTCGGCCTCACCGGCGAGGACGCGCACACCCTCACCGCCACCAAGCACCAGCCCGAGATCGACGGCGAACTCGTCGACATCGGACGGGTCGGCGAGATCACCGAGATCGACACCGGCGCCATCGAGGCACTGCTGGCCGACGGCCGCATCCCGGTCGTCTCGTCGATCGCCCGCTCCCAGGACGACCACCATGTCTACAACGTCAATGCTGATACGGCGGCTGCGGCACTCGCTGCTGCGCTCGGCGCCGAGACTCTCATGGTCCTCACCGACGTGGAGGGCCTCTACGAGGACTGGCCGGACTCCGACGAGGTGATCAGCCGCCTCACCGCGTCCGAGCTGGAGAAGCTGCTGCCCGACCTCTCCAGCGGCATGGTGCCGAAGATGGAGGGCTGCCTGCACGCCGTACGCGGCGGCGTCACCACCGCCCGCGTCATCGACGGCCGGGTCCAGCACTCGATCCTGCTGGAGATCTTCACCGACGAGGGGATCGGCACGATGGTCGTGCCCGACGAACAGGGGGAGTCGTGAGCAACACCGAGGTCGCCGCGGGAGCGGCGGGCAACGCTGAGCTGACCGAGCGGTGGCAGGGCACCCTCATGAACAACTACGGCACCCCGCGCCTGCCCCTGGTGCGCGGCGAGGGCGCCCGGCTCTGGGACGCCGACGGCAAGGAGTACCTCGACTTCGTCGGCGGCATCGCGGTCAACGCGCTCGGCCACGCCCACCCGGCGGTGGTGGACGCCGTGAGCCGGCAGATCGCCTCCCTCGGCCACGTCTCCAACCTCTTCATCGCCGAACCGCCCGTCGCCCTCGCCGAACGGCTGCTCCAGCACTTCGGCCGCGACGGCAGGGTCTACTTCTGCAACTCCGGCGCCGAGGCCAACGAAGGCGCCTTCAAGATCGGCCGGCTCACCGGCCGGCCGCACATGGTCGCCACCCGCGGCGGCTTCCACGGCCGCACCATGGGCGCCCTGGCGCTGACCGGCCAGCCCGGCAAGCAGGAACCGTTCCTGCCGCTGCCCGGCGACGTCACGCACGTACCGTACGGCGACCCGCAGGCGCTGGCCGCGGCGGTCACCGAGGAGACGGCGCTGGTGATCATCGAGCCGATCCAGGGCGAGAACGGCGTCGTCGTCCCGCCCCCCGGCTATCTGAAGGCCGCCCGCGCCATCACCGCCGCCACCGGTGCGCTGCTCGTCCTGGACGAGGTGCAGACCGGCGTCGGCCGGACCGGGCACTGGTTCGAGTACCAGGCCCACGAGGGCGTCCTGCCGGACGTCGTCACCCTCGCCAAGGGCCTCGGCGGCGGACTGCCGCTCGGCGCGACGGTCGCCTTCGGCCGCGCCGCCGAACTGCTCCGGCCCGGCCACCACGGCACCACCTTCGGCGGCAACCCGGTCGCCTGCGCCGCCGGACTCGCGGTGCTCGACACCATCGCCGACGAGGGACTGCTCGACAACGTCAAGCGGCAGAGCGAGACGCTGCGCGGCGGGATCGAGGCGCTCGGCCACCCGCTCGTCGCCCACGTCCGGGGCGCCGGACTGCTCCTGGGTATCGTGCTCACCGAGCCGCTCGCCGCCCAGGTGCAGCAGGCGGCTCAGGACGCCGGAATCCTGGTGAACGCGCCCGCACCCGATGTCGTACGGCTGATGCCCGCGCTGAACCTGGGCGACGACGTGGTGGAGGCGTTCCTCGGGGCGCTGCCCGGCATCCTTGACCGGGCCGCCGAGACGGCCCACGGGGACGGACGATCCGGAGAATGAGACGACGATGAGCCACGCGCAGGAGCACGAGCAGACGGCAGGGCCCGCCCTGCCGCAGACCCGCACCGCACGCCACCGCCGGATCGTGGACATCCTCAACCGGCAGGCGGTGCGCTCGCAGAGCCAGCTGGCGAAGCTGCTCGCCGACGACGGGCTCACGGTCACCCAGGCGACGCTCTCCCGGGACCTGGACGAGCTGAACGCGGTCAAGATCCGCAACACCGACGGCGACCTCATCTACGCGGTGCCCAGCGAGGGCGGCTTCCGCACCCCGCGGGCGCCGCTCGGGGAGTCGGCGAAGGAGGAGCGGATGCGGCGGCTCTCCGCGGAGCTGCTGATCTCCGCGGAGGCGTCGGCGAACCTCGTGGTCCTGCGGACCCCTCCGGGGGCGGCGCAGTTCCTCGCCTCGGCGATCGACCAGGCGGAGCTGCACGACATCCTGGGGACCATCGCGGGGGACGACACGCTGATGCTGATCAGCAGGGAGCCGACGGGCGGGCAGGCCCTGGCGGACCACTTGCTGCGGTTGGCCCAGAACGGGGGCTGAGCGCCGCAGCGGCTTCCCGTGTCCGTCGACCGCGAGTTGTCGGTGGCTGGTCGCGCAGTTCCCCGCGCCCCTAGGGGGTTGCAGCTAGGCCGGCCACAAGGGCTCCCGCCCCCCCCGCAGCTGCGGGCAGTCGTGCCGCTGGGGCGGCTCCCGTCCCACAGAGAGCGGCACCCCGCGAACGCGGGCGGGTGCAATGCCGGTACCTCAGCCCAAGCGGGCCGCCAGCCCTCCCGTGCAGCGCACCTCGTCCCCGGCCGTGATCAGCAGCCCCTCGACGCCGGGCAGCGACTCCAGCCACCGCAACCCCTCTCGCGACCCCATCGCGAACGCCGCCGTCGCCCAGCAGTCCGCCCACGTCAGCCGGGCCGCCACCACTGTCACGGACAGCAGGTCGGTCACCGCCGAGCGCCCGGTGCGCGGGTCGACGACATGCGCACCCCGCTCGGCGGAGCCGGACGTCGCCACGGCCAGCTCCGCCACCCCCGCCGCCGAGACGACCGCCGCGAGCCCGCCCGGCCGCAGCGGGTCGGACACACCGACCCGCCAGGGCCGCTGCGTCCCCGGCGTCCCGAGCAACTGCACGTCCCCGCCCCCGTTGACGCTGACCCCGCTCGCACCGCACGCCGCCGCGATCCCCCGTGCGGCGCGCTCCACGGCCCAGCCCTTGACGATCCCGGTCGGGTCGAGCCGGCCCCGGTAGCGCGTGCTGAACCAGCCGTCGCTCACCCGCTCCGCCTCGGCCGCCAGCTCCAGCACCTCGGCGACCTCCGGCGCGCACGCGGCGACGGTCAGTTCCCCGCGCGCCAGCCGGGAGATCTGGCTGCCGTCCCGGTACGTACTGAACACCTCGTCGGCCCGGTGCAGCCCGGCGACCGCTTCGTCCAGTGCCGCCCGTACGGCCGCGGGTTCCCCGCCGCGGACGTCGAAGGAGAAGACGGTCCCCATCGCCTCCTCCGCGTGACGCACCGCGGCGGGAGCCTCGGCGGACTCGGTCACGGTGTCAGCCACCGGCCCGGTCCAGCGCCGACTGGAGGGACTGTTTGTACCCCGCGCTGGTGTAGGTGGCGCCGGACACGGCGTCGATGTCGGCGGTGCCCGCGGTGACGGCGGCCTGGTTGAGCTTGGGCACGGCGTCGGCGGTGACCCGGTCGCTCTGCCCGCCCTTGGGCGCCTGCACGGCCCGGGCCTCGGTGATCCTGCCCTCGCTCACCGTGACCCGTACCTGCACGGGGCCGTACTGGGTCTGCGCGGCGTCACCCGTGAGCGTGCCGGCTCCGGCGCCCCGGCCGCCCTGGGGCGACTGCGCGGCCACGGGCGGTGCCGCGCCGCCCGCCGCCGAGTCGGCGCCAGGGCCGGACGCCGGTTTCAGCGACAGCAGCAGCACGATCCCGGACACGGTGGCGGCCCCGGCGATCACGGCGCGCCGAACGGGGTGGCTTTTCCTCATCTGTCCTGGACTCCCGATGTCCGTCGCTCACATCTCGAACGACTCGTGGTGGATACGGCGAGCGGGGACCCCCGCGCCGCGCAGTGCCTCGTACACCGACTGGGCGAAGCCGGGCGGCCCGCACAGGAAGACGTCGTGGCGCTCGACGTCCGGGATCTTCCGGGCCAGGGTCTCGGCCGAGATGTCCGGGCGCTCCCCGTCCGGGCTGTTGACCGCGTACATCAGCCGGGCGCCGCGCTCGTCGGCGATCCCGGCCAGCTCGTCCCAGAGCGCCAGGTCCTGGGTGCTGTTGGCCCGGTAGAGCAGCGTGATGTCGCCGGACGCGCCGGGCAGCGTCTCGAACAGCGCCCGCATCGGCGTGATCCCCACCCCGCCCGCCACCAGCAGCACCTTGCCGCGGCTGCGGCGCTGCGCGGTCAGGGCGCCGTACGGGCCCTCCGCCCACACCCGGGTGCCCGGGGCCAGCTCACGGAGCCGCGCGCTGTGGTCGCCGATCGCCTTCACGGTGATCCGCAGCAGGTCCGGGCGCGGCGCCGCCGACAGCGAGTACGGGTGCGAGCTGAACCGCATGCCGGGCGCCAGGAACCGCCAGCGGAAGAACTGCCCGGCCTCCGCGCCCATCCGGTGCAGCCGGCGCCCGCCGATGAGCACCGACACGATCCCGGGCGTCTCCTCGATCACCGCCTCCACCCGCATCCGGTGCCGCAGGTTGAGCCGGAGGGGCGTCAGCACCCGGTACCAGAGCACCAGCGCGGTCACCGAGCCGTACAGCACGTACCAGACGGTCCGGGCGACCGGCTCGACGGCGAAGTCGTTGCCGGTGGTCAGCTGGTGCCAGAAGGTCAGGAACACCGCCGCGTAGGTGAGCAGGTGCACGTGGTACCAGGCCTCGTACGGGATCCGGCGGCGCACGGGGCCGACGGACAGGAGCCCGATGACGACCAGCAGGCCGGTGCCGATGGCGGCCTTGCCCATGTCGGGCAGCCGGTTCACGGAGTCGGCCGTCTGCGCGACGACGTCGCCGAGGCCCTTGCCGGCCTGCGCCGCGTAGCCCCACATGATCAGGAAGACGTGGGCCAGGACCAGGCAGAGGGTGTAGCGGCCGGTCATGGCGTGCCAGCGGGCGACCCGGTCGGACCCGACGCGCCGCTCCAGCGCCGGTACCCGGGCCATCTGGAGGACCACGAGCGCCATCAGGTATCCGGCGAGCAGACCGGTGATCCGGCCGGCGCCGAGGATCTTGCCGGTGTCGTCGGAAATGGCGGGCGTGTTGCGCCACCACAGCCACAACACGCCCGCCGCGCCCGCCCACACGGCGAGCAGCAGGGGGACGGCGGGGGAGCGGCGCGGACGGATGCGCCGCATCGTCTGACGGCGGGCGGCACGGCCGCCGGCGAGCGTGGTGGTCACGGTTCCTCCGTGGGGACTTGACCCTTGGCCCACAGATACGCGCCGTGCCGGGCGAGCGTTCAGCCCGCAGTGGCCATGCCGGCCGCGTTCAGTACCGGGTGACCGCCGTCGCCCCGCCCGAGGTGCCGATGGCGATGTGCGGCCGCTCCGCCGGCTCGGCCCAGCGCAGGATCCGGCGCATCGCCTCCTTCGGCACCGACACGCATCCGGCCGTCGCCCCGCGCCCGTCGACGTGCAGGAAGATGCCCGCGCCGCGGCCGCGCACCGGGCGGTCGTAGTTGAAGCCGACGACCAGGGCGTGCGCGTACTGCGCCGAGTAGGTGATCAGGTGCTCGGCCTCGGTGGCGCGGCAGTCGGCGGGGCGCGGCTCGGTCCAGCGGTTGTAGGAGCGGGAGGCGTTGTCCTGGCACCACCAGGAGTCCTCGTGGACCGGGCGGTACCGGTACGCCGTGCCGCGCGGTGCCGCCTCGATGCCGAAGGCGTACGGCAGGTCGTACAGCCCGGTCGGGGTGGTGTTCGTGCCCTGGACGCGCCTCGCCCCGTCGGTGAGTCCGCCGGACCCGAAGCGGGCGGGCGCGGAACCGGCCGCGACCCAGTGTCCGTCGCCCCCGCCCCTGCGGTCCCACCAGGTGACGGTGCCCGTGGTCGAGCCGGTGCCCGGTGCGACGGCGGTGATCAGCTGACTGCCGCCGCCGGTGTCCGCCATCCGGGCCGGCAGCGGCGCGGGAGCGGGCCCGTCGGCGGGGGCGGCGCCGAGCAGGAGGAGGGAGGCGGCGGACACGAGGACGGCGACGACACCGGGGCGCATGGTTCAGACGGTAGAAGGAGGCAGCGGCAACGGCAGCCCGGGGAGGCCGTCGATGCTGGAGGCGATGTGCTCCTTCTTGGTGAAGTACGCGTCGAGCGAGGCGTCGTCCTCCCGCGCGAACCGCTTGCCGTGCAGGTCCCGGTCGCTCTCGTACGCCATGAAGGGGACGGCGTACCCGCAGGTGTCCCGGATGAGCTGGGCGCTCACGACGATCACGGCGCGCAGTCCGTGCACGGTGGGGTCGATGTCCGGGAAGTGCGTGAGCAGCTCCGGGAAGCGGGGGTCGTCGCGGAAGACCGGCTCGCCCCGGCCGTGCACCCGCACGATGTTCGGCGGGCCCTGGAAGGCGCACCACATCAGGGTGATCCGCCCGTTCTCCCGCAGGTGGGCGATGGTCTCCGCGTTGGAACCCGCGAAGTCGAGGTAGGCCACGGTCAGTTCGTCGAGCACCGCGAAGCAGCCCGTGAGGCCCTTGGGGGACAGGTTGACCGTGCCGTCGCCGGCCAGGGGAGCGGTGGCGGTGAAGAAGAGCGGCTGCGCCTCGATGAAGGTCCTGAGTCTGCCGTCTATGCGCTCATAAGTCTTTCCCATGTCTAACGATTATGGGGGCACGGGACGCGACGGGCGGCACCAACCTGCAAGATTGACGAAACATGCAGAGTTCTGCATACTCATGCATGACAGTGATCGTACGGTTGAGGAGCGACCCAGTGAGCAGCAACAGCGGTGACGTCCGGCTCTGGGGCGGCCGTTTCGCCGACGGACCCGCCGAGGCCCTGGCGAAGCTGTCCGCGTCCGTCCACTTCGACTGGCGGCTCGCGCCGTACGACATCGCCGGTTCGCGCGCCCACGCGCGCGTGCTGCACGCGGCGGGGCTGCTCACCGAGGACGAGCTGGCCCGGATGATCGCCGGACTGGACCGGCTGGAGGCGGACGTCGCCGACGGCTCCTTCACCGGCACCATCGCCGACGAGGACGTCCACACGGCCCTGGAGCGCGGGCTGCTGGAGCGGCTCGGTCCCGACCTCGGCGGCAAGCTGCGCGCCGGCCGGTCCCGCAACGACCAGGTGGCGACCCTCTTCCGGATGTACCTGCGGGACCACGCCCGGACCGTGGGCTCGCTGATCGCCGACCTCCAGGACGCGCTGATCGGCCTCGCCGAGGCCCACCCGGCCGTGGCCATGCCCGGCCGCACCCACCTCCAGCACGCCCAGCCGGTGCTCTTCGCCCATCACGTGCTCGCCCACGCCCAGGCGCTGGGCCGGGACGCGGAGCGGCTGCGCCAGTGGGACGAGCGCACGGCCGTCTCCCCGTACGGCTCGGGCGCGCTCGCGGGCAGCAGCCTCGGCCTCGACCCGGAGGCCGTCGCCCGCGACCTGGGCTTCGAGCACGGCAGCGCCGGGAACTCCATCGACGGGACGGCCTCGCGCGACTTCGTCGCCGAGTTCGCCTTCATCACCGCGATGATCGGCGTCAACGTCTCCCGGATCGCCGAGGAGATCATCATCTGGAACACGAAGGAGTTCTCCTTCGTCACCCTCCACGACGCCTTCTCCACCGGCTCCTCGATCATGCCGCAGAAGAAGAACCCCGACATCGCCGAGCTGGCCCGCGGCAAGTCCGGCCGCCTCATCGGCAACCTGACCGGCCTGATGGCCACCCTCAAGGCCCTCCCGCTCGCGTACAACCGCGACCTCCAGGAGGACAAGGAGCCGGTCTTCGACTCCATCGACCAGCTGGAGGTCCTGCTGCCCGCCTTCACCGGCATGATGGCCACCCTCACCGTGCACCGCGAGCGGATGGAGGAGCTGGCCCCGGCCGGGTTCTCGCTCGCCACCGACATCGCCGAGTGGCTGGTCAAGCAGGGTGTGCCGTTCCGCGTCGCGCACGAGGTGGCCGGCGAGTGCGTCAAGGTCGCCGAGGCCGACGGCAAGGAGCTGGACGAGCTGACCGACGAGCAGTTCGCCAAGATCTCCGAGCACCTCACCCCCGAGGTGCGCACCGTCCTCAACGTCCCCGGCGCCCTCGCCTCCCGCGACGGCCGCGGCGGTACGGCGCCCAGCGCGGTCGCCGTCCAGCTCGCCGAGGTCAAGGCGGACGTGGCGGCCCAGCACGCCTGGGCGGACGCCAAGAAGTAGCGGCAGGCCGCAGCGGCAAGCGGCGGCAGGCGGCAAGCGGCGGCAGGCGGCAGCAGCCGGTGTGTCCGAGGGGCATCGCGGTTACGTTGGTCAACAGCTCAGCAGCTCAACAGCTTCAGCAGTCGACCGAACGGAGTCCGCGATGCCCTTCGCCCGCCTGGCCGCGGCGACCACCCCCACCTGCCACCTCGGGCTGGGACTCGCCGCCGTCGGCCGCCCCGGCTACATCAATCTCGGCCGCGACCGGGACCTGCCGGCCGACCGGACCGTCGAGGCGTTGCGCGAACGCACCCACGACCTTCTGGACGCCGCCTACGCGCAGGGCGTCCGCTACTTCGACGCGGCCCGCTCCTACGGCCGTTCGGAGGAGTTCCTGGCCGGCTGGCTCCGGGACCGTCCCGACGCCGACGACGTGGTGGTCGGCAGCAAGTGGGGCTACACCTACACGGCCGACTGGTCCACCGAGGCCGAGCGGCACGAGGTCAAGGACCACGGCGTCGCCACCTACGACCGCCAGCGCGCCGAGACCGACGCCCTGCTCGGCGACCGGCTCGACCTGTACCAGATCCACTCGCTCACCCCGGACAGCCCGGCCCTCACCGACAAGGAACTGCACTCCAGGCTGGCCGAGGCCGCCGCGCAGGGCAGCACCGTCGGCTTCTCCACCAGCGGCCCCGCCCAGGCCGACGCCATCCGCGCCGCGCTCGCCGTGACCGTCGACGGCGAGCCCCTCTTCCGTACCGTCCAGTCGACGTACAACGCGCTGGAGACCTCCGCCGGACCCGCGCTGGCCGAGGCGCACGAGGCCGGGCTCACCGTGCTCGTCAAGGAGGGCATGGCCAACGGCCGCCTCGCGGAGCCGCACGCCCCCGGCGTCCTGAAGGCCGTCGCGGAGGAGACGGCGCTGGGCTGCGACGCGGTCGCCCTCGCCCTGGTCCTGCGGCAGCCCTGGGCCGGGGTCGTCCTGTCCGGCGCGGCGACGGTCAACCAGCTCGGCTCGAACCTGCACGCCGCCGTGGTCGACCTCGACGACGACCAGGTGGCGCGCCTCGGCGCACTCGCCGAGGACCCGCACGCCTACTGGGAGCGCCGCGGGCAGCTGCCCTGGCACTGAGACTGAGACCACTAACAGGCCACTGACAGACCGCAGACAGACCACCGACCCGCAGGAACCGTGACCGCCCCGTGAGGTGAGTCACGCACGCCCAGAGTGAGACACGAATGTCTCATGTGGGTTATCGTTGTCTCATGGCCGTCGATCGTGAACAGGTACTGCGCAGCGCCGCGGCCCTGCTGACCCGGAAGTCCACCGCGACCATGGACGAGGTCGCCAGGGCCGCCGGCCTCAGCCGGGCCACGCTGCACCGGCACTTCGCCGGGCGCGACGCCCTCGTCCGCGCGCTGGAGTCGCTGGGCATCGCCGAGTGCGAGGCCGCCCTGGCGGCGGCCCGCACCGACGCGGGCCCGGCGGCCGACGCGGTGCGCCGGCTGGTCCGCGAGATCGAACCCGCCGCCGGTCTGCTCGCCTTCCTCTACACCGAGAACCAGCTGTTCGAGGGCGAGGAGCAGAACGAGGGCTGGGCCCGCATCGACGCCCGGCTCACCGACCTGTTCCGCCGTGGCCAGGAGAGCGGCGAGTTCCGGATCGACCTCACGCCCGCCTGGCTCACCGAGGCCCTGTACGGGCTGCTGGGCTCCGGCGCCTGGGCGGTGGCCGAGGGCCGCGTGGCCCGCAACGACTTCACCCACATGATCGTCGAGCTGCTGCTCGGCGGCGCACTCCGGAGAGAGGAACCATGAACCGCACCCTGCAGCCGGCCCACCCGAGCGAGGCGGTGAAGCGCCCCGGCCGCTGGCTGGCGCTGTCCGTCCTGGTGCTGGCCGTGCTGCTGGTGGCCGTCGACGCGACCGTACTCGGTCTCGCGACCCCCTACATCAGCGAGGACCTCGCCCCCTCCGGCACCCAGCTGCTCTGGATCGGCGACGTCTACTCCTTCGTCATCGCCGGCCTGCTCGTCTCCATGGGCAGCCTCGGCGACCGCATCGGGCGCAAGCGCATCCTGCTCATCGGCGCCACCGCGTTCGGCGCGATATCCGTCCTCAACGCCTACGCGCACACGCCCGAGGTCATGATCTTCGCCCGGGCCCTGCTCGGCGTCGCGGGCGCCACCCTGATGCCCGCCACCCTCGCCCTGATCCGCAACCTCTTCCACGACCCGCGCGAACGCAGCCTCGCCGTCGGCATCTGGGGCGCGGCCGCCTCCGCCGGTGCGGCGGTCGGTCCGGTCGTCGGCGGGTTCCTGCTGGAGCACTTCTGGTGGGGCTCCGTCTTCCTGATCAACCTGCCCGTGATGGCCGTCCTGGTCGTCGTCGGCGTGAAACTGCTGCCCGAGTCCCGCAACCCGAACCCGGGCCCCTGGGACCTGGCCAGCGTCGCCCTGTCCCTGGTCGGGATGGTCGGTGTCGTGTACGCCGTCAAGGAGACCGCCGCCCACGGGTTCGCCTGGGCCACCCTCGCCGCGGGCCTGCTGGGCGCCGCCGCGCTCTACGGCTTCGTCCGCCGCCAGCTGACCATGCCGGTCCCGCTGCTCGACATGCGGCTGTTCCGCAACCGCGGCTTCAGCGGCGCGGTCCTGGCCGACCTGCTGACCATCCTGGGACTGTCGGGACTGGTGTTCTTCCTCTCCCAGTACCTGCAACTCGTCCAGGGCAGGCGGCCCTTCGAGGCGGGCCTGGCCGAACTGCCCGCCGCGGTCGGCGCGGTGGCGGCCGGTCTGATCGCCGGGCGCGCGGCCCGGCGCTTCTCGGTCCGTGCCGTGGTCTCCGGCGGGCTCGCCGCCGTCGGAATCGCCCTCGCCGCGCTGACCGTCATCGGCCAGCACACCGGCTACCCGCTGCTCGGCGCGGCCCTGCTGGTCGTCGGCCTCGGCGCGGGCTTCGCGTTCACCGTCACCGCCGACGTGATCCTCTCCAGCGTCCCCGGGGAACAGGCGGGCGCCGCCTCCGCGGTCTCCGAGACGGCGTACGAACTCGGCGCCGCGCTCGGTATCGCGGTGCTCGGCTCCATCGTGACCGGCGTCTACCGCGACTTCACCGGGCCCGCGGGCACCCCGGACGCCGCCCACGAGTCACTGGGCGGCGCGGTGGAGGCGGCCGCCCACCTCCCCGGCCCGGCCGGGCAGGCGCTCCTCGACTCCGCCCGGCAGGCCTTCGTCGACGGCCTGACCCTCGCGGCGGGCGTCGGCGCCGCCGTACTCCTGGCCGCCGCCGCGGCGTCCTGGTACCTGCTGCGGGGCCAGCGCCTGGAGGACGGGGTGGAACACCCGTAGCTCCGGGGCGCGCAAACGCGATACGGCGGACCGCTCACCGAGCGGTCCGCCGTATCGCGTACGCGGGGCGGCGGCGCTACGCCGCCTTCGCCTTGCTCGCGTACATGTCCACGTACTCCTGGCCGGACAGCCGCATGACCTCCGTCATCACGGAGTCGGTCACCGCCCGCAGCACATAGCGGTCGCGGTCCATGCCCTCGTAGCGGGAGAACTCCATCGGCTCGCCGAAGCGGACCGTGACCCGGCCCGGCCGCGGCAGACCGGCGCCGCCCGGCTGGAGCTTGTCGGTGCCGATGACGGCGAACGGGACGACCGGGGCGCCCGTCATCAGGGTGAGCCGGGCGATACCGGTGCGGCCGCGGTAGAGGCGGCCGTCGGGGGAGCGGGTGCCCTCCGGGTAGATGCCGAAGACGTGGCCCTCCTCCAGGATGCGGCGGCCGGTCATCAGGGCCGCCACCCCGCCCCGGCCGCCGTCCCGGTCGACGGGGACCATGCCGACCCCGGTGAAGAACCACGCCATCAGCCGGCCCTTGAGGCCCTTGCCGGTGACGTACTCGTCCTTGCCGATGAAGAAGACCTGCCGGTCGCAGGTCAGGGGCATGATCACCGAATCGATGAAGGTGAGGTGGTTGCCGGCCAGGATCACCGGACCGTCGCCCGGGATGTTCTCCACACCCTCCACCCGTGTGCGGAACATCAGGCGCATGATCGGACCGAGCACTGCCTTGATGAACACGAAGCGGGACAACGTGGCCCTCCGGTGTCGGGGATGCGGTATGAGTCTGTGCAGGTGAGGACATTACTCGCGGGCCGGGGGATCACGCACCCCGGGTCACCCGGGCCGACGCGGTATTGACGCGTACTGACGCGTGTTCACCGGACACGGCCCGGATCGAAGCACACACGGCACCCGGTCCGCGTGAGGCGCGCCGCCCGGGCGGCGCCACCGGGCCCACGACCTTCGCCTACCCCGACGTGCCGCCGCCAAGCCGACGCCCCGTCAGCCGCCGCCCCACACGACATCCCCCCGCACCCGCGTGTTCCGGCCGCGGTCTCCCGCTCGTCATGTACGCGCACCTACGATCGGCCCGCACGGGACGGTCGACGGCAGGAGGGCCCCATGGGAACGCAGGAGTCGGACGAGCGGGCGGGCGGCACCGGACGGCGGGCGCTCCTCGGCGCGGCGGTGCTCGGCGCGGGCGGCGCCGTACTGGGCGGGCCCGGCACGGCGAGCGCCGCGGGCACCCGGCACGGCGGCGGACACGGCGGCGGGGTCCGGAGCCTGCCCGTCCCGACCGTCATCGGCCACCGCGGCGCCAGCGGCTACCGCCCCGAGCACACCTTCGGCTCCTACGAACTGGCCCTCGACCTCGGCGCCGACATCGTCGAGGCCGGCGACCTGGTGCCCACGAAGGACGGCCACCTCGTCTGCCGGCACGAACCGGAGATCGGCGGCACCACGGACGTCGCCGACCACCCGGAGTTCGCCGACCGCAAGCGCACCAAACTGCTCGACGGGGTCTCCACCACCGGCTGGTTCACCGAGGACTTCACGCTCGCCGAACTCAAGACCCTCCGCGCCACCGAACGCATCCCGGCCAACCGCCCGCACAACACCCTCTACGACGGCCGCTGGGAGATCCCCACCTTCGAGGAGGTGCTGCGCTGGCAGAACGAGCAGACCCGCAGGCGCGGCAAGCAGGTCTGGATCTACCCCGAACTCAAGCACCCCACCTACTTCCGCAAGCTGGGCCTCGGCACGGAGGAGCGCCTGGCACGGCTGCTGCGCAAGTACGGCAAGGACCGCAGGAACTCGCCCGTCATCATCCAGTCCTTCGAGCCCACCAGCATCCAGCGGATGAACAGGCTCGTCCGCAATCCCCTCGCCGTCCTGCTGTCCGGCGCGAACAGCCGCCCCTGGGACTTCGTCGAGACCGGCGACCCGCGCACCACCGCCGACCTCGTCACCCCCAGGGGCCTGAAGGAGATCGCCTCCTACGCACAGGGCATCGGCCCGACGCTGGACCTGATCATCCCGAAGGACTCCGCCGGCCGCCTCACCGAACCGACGACGCTCGTCCGCGACGCGCACCGCGCGGGCCTGATCCTGCACCCCTACACCATGCGCAACGAGAACCCCTTCCTGCCCGCGGAGTTCCGCAAGGGCGGCGACCCCGACGCCTACGGCGACGTCTTCGGCGCCTTCCGGACGTATTTCGCCACCGGTATCGACGGCGTCTTCACCGACAACCCGGACACGGGTGTGCTGGCCCGCGAGGACTTCGTCAACGGCTGAGCGACCGCCCCCGGTTGGGGTGACCTTCGGCCGTCCGGGCAACCCGTCGCCCGGACGGCCGCGTCGACGTGCATATGACGCACGACCTGGTCACCTCCCTGCGCCCCCTGCTCACCGCCGAGGCATCGGCCGAGGCATATGCGTCCGGAGCCGAGCCCGGCGACCTGGAACAGGCCGTCTGGCTGCGCCTGCTGGAACGCCTGGCGGCCGACGGCCCGCCCCCCGACCCGCACCGCTGGCTGCGCAGCGCCGTGCGCACCGAGGCCCGCCGTACCCGCCGCAGGGCCCGTCACGAGCGGCCGTACGGGACCGAACCCGCCGGTGTCGCCGCGTACGCGTACGAGCCGGAGCGGCTCGCGCTCGCCGCGGCCCGGCACCGCGCCCTGCGCGAGGCCGTGCGCCGGCTGCCGGGGCGCTGCCCCCGGTTGCTGGAGGCCCTGTTGTCACCCAGGGACCTCACATACCGGGAAATCGCGGGGGAGTTGGGTATCTCACAGGGCAGTCTTGGTCCGGAACGCTCCCGATGTCTGGGATGTCTGCGCCGATTGCTGACGCCGGAGGTTGCGGCCGGGTGAGGACGGGGATAGGAGTGGGGGACCACAGGTGATCAGGTGAGCGGGAGGCATGCGCACATGGGCATGAGCGTGACCATCTCGGCGGCGACCGAACAGGATGCCGAGCAGATCTTCCGGCTGCAGTACCTCTGCTTCCAGAGCGAGGCGGCGCTGTACGCCAACTACCGCATCGACCCGCTCGTCCAGACCCTGGACTCCGTGCGCCAGGAGGTCGCCGCCGACTGCGTCTTCGTGGCGCGGCTCGGCGACGAGGTCGTCGGCTCGGTGCGGGGGCGGGTGACCGAGGACGGGGCGGCGTCCATCGGCAAGCTCTGCGTCCATCCCCGCCTCCAGGGGCACGGCATCGGGGCCCGGCTGCTGCGGGCCGCCGAGTCCAGCCTGGGCGGGGAGCGCGGCGCCAAGCGGTTCCGGCTGCACACCGGGCACCGCAGCGAGAGCAACCTGCGGCTGTACCGCCGGGTCGGCTACGAGACGGTCGGGACCGCCGAGGGCGCCGACGGCGTACCCATGATCGTCCTGGAGAAGCCGGCCGGCACGTACGCGACCACGGCCTGAGGGCCATGGCCCGAGGCGGGCGTCCCGAGGCGGGCGTCCCGAGGGCGACCGCCCCGCAACCGCCGGGCCGGCGACCGCTACGCGGCGCGGGCCCGGCGCAGCCAGTACAGGGCCGACAGCGGCAGCAGCACGGGAATGAAGAGGTACCCCATCCCGTAGTCCGACCACACGGTCGCGTCGGTGAAGGCGGACGGCTCCACCAGTGTCCAGGTGCCGACGGTCAGCACGCCCACCAACTCGGCGGCGCAGCACACCTGCGCGGCCTTGCGGGCCGTCTCGCCGCCGCGCACCAGGGTGTACGTGATGAAGCCGTAGACGACGCCCGCGAGGGCCGACAGCGCGTAGGCGAGCGGGGCCCGGTCGAACTCGGTCGCGATCTGGTACGCGGACCGCGACACCGCGCCGACGACCATCACGCCGTACAGCCACACCAGCAGGATGCCGGGCCCGCCGATCAGCCGCTGCCCGGCCCGCTTCTCCTCCGTGGCCACCACGTCAGCCTCCCCAGATGTCGAACAGCCGCACCTCGAGGACGGCGAGGACGACACCGCCGGCCGCGACCGTCACCGAGCCCCAGCGGGTGCGCTCGGCCAGCGACATGAACCCCGCCGCCGGCACACACGCGAAGGCACCCAGCAGATACGCCACGAAGATCGTCGTGCCCTGCTCCGGGTCCTCGCCCCGCGCCAGCTGCACGACGCCGACCACCAGCTGAATCAGCGCCAGCGCCGAGACCGCGGCCATGCCGATGAAGTGCCAGTCCTTCGTCGGCTGGTCACGGTAGGCGGCCCAGCCGCACCAGGCGGCCAGCAGCAGTGCGGCGACGCCGGTCACCAGCGTCAGGACGTCAAGCATGGCAGCGAGCCTATTACGGCCGAAAAGGGCCGCGGTCCCCGGCCCCGTAGGGTCGGGGGCATGAAGCTCCACGCACAAGCCCTCCTGTTCGACAACGACGGCACCCTCGTCTCCTCCCTGGAATCCGTGCGCCGCTGCTGGACGCGCTGGGCCGTCGAGTACGGGATCACCGCCGAGCAGTTCGGGCAGGTGGAACTGCACGGGCGGCCGGCCGCCGAGATAGCCGCCGACCTCCTGCCCACCGCGAGGGTCGCCGAGGCCGTCGCGCGGATCGAACAGCTGGAGGTCGAGGACGTGCCGGGCGGGGGCGTGCACCTGCTGCCCGGCACCCGGGACTTCCTCGACGCGCTCCCGGCCGACCGCTGGGCCGTCGTCACCTCCGCCACCCGCCGCCTCGCCGAGGCCCGCCTCGACGCCGTCGGCATCCTGCCCAAGACTCTGATCGCCGCCGACGACATCACCCGCGGCAAGCCCGACCCCGAGCCCTACCTGCTCGGCGCCCGCGCCCTGGGCGTCGATCCCGCCGACTGCGTCGTCTTCGAGGACGCCCCCGCCGGGCTCCAGGCCGGCCGGGCCGCCGGGATGCGGACCGTGGCGTTGGCCACAACCCACCGGGCCGACGAACTCGACGCCGACCTCGTCGTCACCGACCTCTCGGCGTTGTCGGCACTGGTCACCGAGGGCGGAATCGAGATCGACGTGCGGGGCTGATCCGGGCCGGCGCGACCGCCTGCCGTCCACCGCTGTCCAGTATCCGGACAGCGGTCTCCGGCCAGGGGCATACGTCTGCTTTACTGATCCGCATGAGCACCACGAGCGACCGCACCCCTGCGACCGAGGCGACCACGACGCCCGGTGCTCGTTGTATGTGCCGCCGAATGTGCGCCTTCTAGAGGGCCCCCGCACCACCTGAGTCTCGCGCCCCGAAGCGAGCGCCCCCTCGTGCCCGCCCGCGCCCGACGCGCACGCGGCCGAGCCACGCCCGCGCACACGTTTCTCCCCGGTCCCACCACCGTGGCGCACCGCCACCGCGAGAACCGTGCCGCGTTCCGAAGGGCCCCGAGAACCCGAAGAACAACGCCCCGTGCCCGGCGCACACCACCGCGCCGCGCACTCGACAGTGACGGAAACCCACGTGATCACCACCTCGGGCCTCACCAAGGTCTATCGTTCACGCGGCCGTGAGGTCACCGCCCTGGACGGCGTCGACCTGCACGTCCGCGAGGGCGAGGTGTACGGCGTCATCGGCCAGTCCGGCGCCGGCAAGTCCTCGCTCATCCGCTGCGTCAACCTCCTGGAGCGCCCCACCGCCGGCACGGTCACCGTCGCGGGAGCGGACCTCACCGCGCTGGCCGGCCGCGGCCCCCGCGCGGGCCGGGAACTGCGGCAGGCGCGCAGCCGCATCGGCATGGTGTTCCAGCACTTCAACCTGCTCTCCTCGCGGACCGTCCAGGACAACGTCGAACTGCCGCTGGAAATCCTCGGCAAGTCCGGGAAGGAACGTTCCCGCAAGGCGCTGGAGCTGCTCGACCTCGTCGGTCTCGCCGACAAGGCCAAGGCCTACCCCGCCCAGCTCTCCGGCGGCCAGAAGCAGCGCGTCGGCATCGCCCGCGCCCTGGCCGGCGACCCCAAGGTCCTGCTCTCCGACGAGGCCACCAGCGCCCTCGACCCGGAGACCACCCGCTCCATCCTCCAGCTGCTGCGCGACCTGAACCGGCAGCTCGGACTGACCGTCCTGCTCATCACCCACGAGATGGACGTCGTCAAGAGCATCTGCGACTCGGCCGCCCTCATGGACCGGGGCCGCGTCGTCGAGTCCGGCACGGTCGGCGAACTGCTCGCCACCCCGGGCTCCGAGCTGGCCGCCGCGCTCTTCCCGGTCGGCGGCGAAGCCTCCGGCGACGACCGCACCGTCCTCGACGTGACCTTCCACGGCGAGGCCGCCACCCAGCCCGTCATCTCCCAGCTCTCGCGCACCTACAACATCGACATATCGATCCTGGGCGCCGCCATCGACACCGTCGGCGGCCTCCAGATCGGCCGGATGCGCATCGAACTGCCCGGCCGCTACGAGGACAACGTCGTGCCGGTCGGCTTCCTGCGCGAACAGGGTCTGCAGATCGACGTGGTGAACGAGACGCCGGAGACACCGGAGACACCGGAGACACCGGCGACACCGGAGACGCCGGCGGCTCCGGCGCAGTCGGCTTCGCTGGTGAAGGAAGGTGCCAAGTGACCTGGTCGCAGATGCAGCCGCTGCTGGAGCAGGCCTCCTGGGAGACCCTGATCATGGTCGGCTGGTCCACCCTGATCGCCGTCGTCGTCGGCCTGCCGCTCGGCGTGCTCCTCGTCCTCACCGACCGCGGCGGCCTGCTGCAGAACGTCGTGGTCAACAAGGTCATCGGGCAGATCGTGAACATCGGCCGCTCGATGCCGTTCATCATCCTCATGGTCGCGCTGATGAGCTTCACCCGCTGGATCACCGGCACCACCATCGGCAGCGAGGCCGCCATCGTGCCGCTCGCCATCGGCGGCATCCCGTTCTTCGCGCGGCTCGTCGAGACCGCCGTGCGCGAGGTCGACGGAGGGCTCGTCGAGGCCGTCCAGTCCATGGGCGGCAACACCTGGACCATCGTCCGCAAGGTGCTGGTCCCCGAGGCGCTCCCGTCGCTGATCGCCAGCACCACCACCACCGTCATCGCCCTCATCGGCTACTCCGCCATGGCCGGCACCGTCGGCGGCGGCGGCCTCGGCGACCTCGCCGTCCGCTACGGCTACCAGCGCTTCGAACCCGACTTCATGTGGATCACCGTCGCGCTCCTCGCCGTCGCGATCTCGCTCATCCAGTTCGCCGGCGACTACGCGGCCCGCACCCTGCACCGCCGCGGCGGACGCGGCGGAGCCGCCCCCAGGCTACGGCTGCTCAGGGCCAAGGAGCCCGCCGCGGCCGACGTCGGCAAGGTCGCCTGACCGCGTCCCCGGCGCCCCCCCAGCGCCCCCCAGACTCCCCGCCGTACCGGGCGGGGCCGCACCACCTCAGGAAAGGCACTTTTCGTGCGTAACACCGCCAAGTTCACCACCGCCGTCCTCGCCACCGGAGCCCTCACCCTCGGGCTGACCGCCTGCGGCTCCGACAAGGACTCCGCCTCCGACACCTCGGGACCGCTGGTCGTCGCCGCGAGTCCCACCCCGCACGCCGAGATCCTCGACTACGTCAAGGACAACCTGGCCAAGGACGCGGGCCTCGACCTCGAGGTCAAGGAGTTCACCGACTACGTCACGCCGAACACGGCGACGGAGGACGGCTCCGTGGGGGCCAACTACTTCCAGACCCAGCCCTACCTCGACGAGTTCAACAAGAAGAACGGCACCCACATCGTGTCCGTCGTCGACGTGCACCTGGAGCCCCTGGGCCTCTACTCCCACAAGGTGAAGAAGGCCGACGACCTGAAGAGCGGTGCGACCGTCGCCGTCCCCAACGACACCGTCAACGAGGGCCGCGCGCTGCAGCTGCTCGCATCCAACGGGATCATCACCCTCAAGGACGGCGTCGGCACCGCGGCGACCCCCTCGGACATCACCGAGAACCCGAAGAAGCTGGAGTTCAAGGAGCTGGAGGCGGCCCAGACCCCGCGCTCCCTCGACGACGTGGACGCGGCGGTCGTCAACGGCAACTACGCCATCGAGGCCGACCTGAAGCCCGCCCAGGACGCCCTCGTCCTGGAGAGCGCCAAGGGCAACCCGAACAGCAACCTCCTCGCCGTTAAGGAGGGCCACGAGGACGACCCGCGCGTCAAGAAGCTCGCGAAGCTCCTCAACTCGCCCGAGGTGAAGAAGTTCATCGAGGACAAGTACGCCGGCGCGGTCCTGCCCTCCTTCTGAGCCTGCGAACCTCGCACCACCCACCGGGTCCGCTCCGTGCACACGGGGCGGACCCGGTGGTGTGGTTGAGTGCTTTCATGCTGCATGCTGGGCAGTTCGAGCAGGCCCTGACGGTTACACAGGTTACGGAGCGGCGCATGACGAGCACCTTCCCCAACATCTCCATCAGCACGGAGCGGTTGGTGCTGCGCCCCCTCGACGAGGACGACGTCCCGGCACTGGCCGCGATGATGAACGACGAGCAGGTCGCCGCCTGGACCCACGTCCCCCAGCCCTTCACCGAGGACAACGCCGCCACCTGGATCGGCGACCACGCCCCCGCCGAGCGCACCGCGGGCCGGGGGCTCGACCTCGCCGTCACCGAGTTCCTCACCCAGCGACTGGTCGGCGTCGTCCAGCTGACCAAGACCAACTGGCACGTACGCGCCACCGAACTCTCCTACATAGTCGCCCCCTGGGCCCGGGGTGAGGGGTACGCGTCCGAGGCGGCGCTCGCCACCGCCCAGTGGCTCTTCGGCGACCAGAAGTTCGAACGCGTCGAGCTGCGCACCGCGGCCGACAACACCGCCTCCCAGCAGGTCGCCCAGAAGATCGGCTGCATCAGCGAGGGGGTGCTGCGCGGCGCCTGCATAGCGCGGGCACGCACCGACGACGGCGTCTGGACGGACGTACGCACCGACTTCATCGTGTGGAGCCTGCTGCCGGAGGACCTCGAGGGCACCACCGGACAGCTGACCGACTCCGACGGTTTCACCACCTTCACCGACTGGAACTGATACACGAGGGGCGACCCGCGCCACCACCCCGGACCAGGCCGCACCGGATACCCCCACGGGGCGCGCCCGCGACGGTTCCACGACCACGACCTGCGAAACCCTGGAGACTGACGACGATGGCCGACCGGGTCACGGTGATCGGCTGGGACGGTTCGCCGCTGACCGCCGCGGCACGCTCCGCACTGGGCGCCGCCACCCTGGTGGCCGGTGCCGCCCACCACCTGGCACTGCCCGAGGTACCGCCCGCCGCCGAACGCATCCGCCTCGGCAGCGTCGCCCTCGCCGCCCGCCGCCTCGCCGCGCACCGCGGCACGACGGTCGTGCTGGCCGACGGCGACCCCGGCTTCTTCGGCGTCGTACGCACCCTGCGGGCCCCCGAGTTCGGCCTCGAGGTGGAGGTCGTCCCCGCCGTCTCCTCCGTGGCCGCCGCCTTCGCCCGCGCCGGGATGCCCTGGGACGACGCCCAGGTGGTCGTCGCCCACCCCCGCACCCTGCGACGCGCGGTGAACGTCTGCCGCGCCCACACCAAGGTCGCGGTCCTCACCTCACCGGGCGCCGGACCGGCCGAACTCGGTCTGCTGATGGAGGGCGTCCACCGCACCTTCGTCATCTGCGAGGAACTCGGCACCACCCGCGAACGCGTCACCGTCGTCACCTCCGACAAGGCGGCAGACCACACCTGGCGCGACCCGAACGTCGTCATCGTGGCCGGCGGCAGCGCCGGCCCGGCCACCGCGGGCGACGGCACCGGCTGGATCACCGGCCGCGACCCCGCCACCGGACCGCGCGGCTGGTCCCTGCCCGCCGCGGCGTACGGCGGTGAACTGGGCGAGGGCGAGGCCGACCTGCTCCGCACCGCCCAACTCGCCCGGCTCGGGCCCCGCCTCGGCGACCTCGTCTGGGACATCGGCTGCGGCAGCGGCGCCTTCGCCACCGAGGCCGCCCGCGCCGGCGCCGCCGTCATCGCGGTCGACCGCAACCGGGACGCCTGCGCCCGCACCGAGGCCACCGCACGGCACTTCGGCGTCCAGCTCCAGACCGTGCACGGCAACGCTCCCCATGTCCTGGAGGACCTCCCCGAACCGGACGTCGTCCGGGTCGGCGGCGGGGGAGCGGCCGTGGTCTCCGCGGTCGCCGACCGCCGCCCGCAGCGCATCGTCGCGCACGCCGCGACCCGCGACGCGGCCGAACTCGTGGGCAGGGACCTGACGGAGCACGGGTACCGCGTCGAGTGCGCCCTGCTGCAGTCCGTGGGACTCGACACCCGGGCCTGGACGGAGACGGAGCGGAGCGTCGCGTTCCTGCTCAGCGGAGAGATCGTGCGGCGCGAAGCACCCCGCTGAGGACCCACGAGGACCGCGCCCCGTGATCGGTTGTTCATACCGCGCGGGGTAGGCTGGCGGATTGTTGTACCGCATGCGGACACCCGGCAGTTCGTCAGCCGATGTCCGTAAAAACCCCGCTCCTTCGGGGACGGGTGTGGTACGGCAGAACCGGAGGACGCGCAACGTGGCGCAGTCCACAGCGGGCCGTCGCGGATCAAGCTGTCGTGGCGGGGGGACGACCGCGACAATGGCACTCAATGGCTTTGTCGTCTTTTCCCGCGGGTCGTTCGTGCCGCTGGGCACGCCCGCTCGTTCTTCACTACGGGCGGTGGGTGCGCCGTCCCGGGTGAGCTGGTCGTAGAAGCACTAACCGATGGGCGAGGGGTTACGCATGACCGACACCGGCCAGATCCCGGGCGAGGGGCTGCCGGAGAACGCAGGCATGGTGGAGCAGCCGGGCGCCCCCGCACCCGGTGCGTACACCTACCTCTCCGAGGCCACCGCCGAGGACGAGGACCTGTTGTTGCTGCCGGGAGCCCAGAGTGCCTGGGGCAACGAGGTCGCGCCGCCGGCGCCGGAGCCGGTCGTCGAGACCGTGCACCAGCCCGGACCGCACGAGATGTCCGGCCGGGACAGCGGCTCGGTCGACCTCGGCGGCGTCCGCCTGCCCGACCCGGCGCAGGACCCCGCGGCCGCCCCGGTCCCGGCGCGCAGGCCCCTTCACCTCGGTCCGCCGATCCCCGACACCTCCGCCAGCCCGGTCCGCTCCCTCGCCGACCGCGGCCCCGCCGACGCGCCGGTACGGCATCCCGGCCCGCCCGCCGCGGGCCCCGAGTACCTCGACGTCCCGCAGGCCGCCGTGCCGACCCCGCAGGCGGCGGCACCCTGGGGGGCACAGACGGCGCCGCAGGCCCAGGAGGTCCCGGTGAACGCCGGGGCGGGGCATGCGGAAACGGTTGTTCCGGTACCGGCGCAGCAGGTGGCCGAGCCGGTGGGCGCGGCCCAGGCGCTCGTGACCCGCGTGGCCACGGAGGCCGTGGCGGCGACCGGCGGGACGCCCGCGGGCGCCGGAGAGCCCGGCGACCCGCAGGAGGCGCCCGCACCGGAGGCGGCGCACACCGACGCGGGGCAGCCGGCCGACCCCGCGGAGGAAGCCGTACCGGTTCCCGGGGCGGTCCCCGCAGAGCCCGTGACCGAGCCCGTCCAGGGGCCGGCCGAGGACAACACAGGGCCCGAGGAGGCGCTCGCCGTCCCCGAGGCCCAGGAGGCCCCCGCGCAGTCGGCTCCGGAAGAAGCACCGGCGGAAGTACCCGCAGAGGCCCCCGCAGAGGCCCCCGCGGAAGCACCGCAGGGACTCGGCGAACCCAGGGTGGCCGACGACGCCCCCGAGGCGCCCGCGCCCGCACCGCAGGAAGCACCGTCCTCCGTGGCACCCGAGCCCGAACACGGCGACGCCCAGGCCCCCGACGCGCCGGTGGCCGCCGCGGAGCCCGAGGTGACGGCACCCGAGGCGTCGGCACCCGAAGCGGCCGTGCCCGTGGCCGCCGCCGACCCCGAACCCGAGCCGTCCCCGGCGCCGGAGCAGCCCGCTCCGGTCTCGGTGGAGGCCGCGCAGCCGACGCCGCCGGAGGCACAGCCCGCCCCGGAGGAAGCGCCGCACCCGCAGCCGGACGTCCAGCCCGCGCCGCAGCCCGCCCAGGGACCCCAGTCCCTCATGGACGCCAACATGCAGCAGGAGCAGGAGCAGGAGCAGGAGCAGGGAGAGGAAGAGGGAGAGGGAGAGGCGGCCGTGGTCGTGCCCGACGGCACCGCCGAGCCCGTAGCGGCGACCGCCCCCGCCACCGGCGCGCAGGAACCCGCGCCCGTACCGGCCGCCCCTGTTGCCCAGGAACCGCACCCCGCCCAGCCCGTGGGGCAGTTCCTGCCCGTCGACGGCGGACAGGTGCCCACGGCCCCGCACCTCGCGCCCACCCCACCCGAGGCAGTCCTGGTCCCGCCGGAGACGGCCCCCGCCCCGGTACCGGCGCCGCGCGAGGCCGACCCCGAACTCGTCCAGAGCGTCGACGACCTGGACACCCGGGGCGCCGACGAGGACGACCAGGCCGCCGAAGCCGCCGAGGAGACCGCGGAGGCGGCAGAGGCGGCAGAGGCGGCGGAGGCGCCCGCCGCGGAGCCCGCGTCCCAGGAGGCCCTCGCCCCCCAGGAAGCCCCGCACGACGGGAGCGCGGCCGAAGCCGCGGAAGCACCGCAGCCCGTCGGCCCGGCGGCCCCCGCCTACGACGACGCCGAGCGCGCGGCCGTACTCAAGGTCATGCGCGAGCGCCGCGACATCCGCAACGGCTTCCGCAGCGACCCCATCCCGCACGAGGTACTGCTCCGGGTCCTGGAGGCCGCGCACACGGCGCCCTCCGTGGGTCACTCGCAGCCCTGGGACTTCGTCGTCATCCGCTCCGCCGACACCCGTCGCGCCATGCACGAACTGGCGACGCGGCAGCGGGAGGCGTACGCCAAGTCGCTGCCCAAGGGCCGGGCCAAGCAGTTCAAGGAACTGAAGATCGAGGCGATCCTCGACACCCCGGTCAACATCGTCGTCACCGCCGACCCGACCCGCGGCGGCCGCCACACCCTCGGCCGGCACACACAGCCGCAGATGGCGCCGTACTCCTCCGCGCTCGCCGTCGAGAACCTCTGGCTCGCCGCCCGCGCCGAGGGCCTCGGCGTCGGCTGGGTCAGCTTCTTCGACGAGCGCGAGATGGTCCGCGCCCTCGGCCTGCCCGAGCACCTGGACGTCGTCGCCTACCTGTGCGTCGGCTACGTCGACGAGTTCCCGGACGAGCCCGAGCTGATGCAGGCCGGCTGGTCCAAGCGCCGCCCGCTGTCCTGGGTGGTGCACGAGGAGACGTACGGCCGCAGGGCCCTGCCCGGCGAGGCGCCGCACGACCTGCTCGCCGAGACCGTCGCGCAGATCCGCCCGCTGGACGCCAAGGCGCTGGGCGAGGCGTGGGAGCGGCAGAAGCGCATGACCAAGCCGGCCGGAGCGCTGGGCATGCTGGAGATCATCTCCGCCCAGCTGTCCGGCCTGTCCCGGCAGTGCCCGCCGCCCATCCCGGAGCCCGCGGCCGTCGCGGTCTTCGCCGGTGACCACGGCGTGCACGCCCAGGGCGTCACCCCCTGGCCGCAGGAGGTCACCGCCCAGATGGTGGCCAACTTCCTGGGCGGGGGTGCGGTCTGCAACGCCTTCGCCACCCAGGTCGGCGCCGAGGTGTGCGTCGTGGACGTCGGGGTCGCCACCGACCTGCCCGCCACACCCGGCCTGCTGCCCCGCAAGATCCGCGCGGGCACCTCCGACATGACCACCGGCGCGGCGATGACCCGCGAGGAGGCCAAGCAGGCCATCGAGGTCGGCATCGAGACCGCCCGCGACCTGGTGGCGGCCGGCAACAAGGCGCTGCTCACCGGCGAGATGGGCATCGCGAACACCACCGCGTCCGCCGCGCTCATCTCCGTGTTCACGGGCGCCGACCCGGCCGAGGTCACCGGCCGCGGCACCGGCATCAACGACGAGACGCTGGCCCGCAAGACCGAGGTCGTCCGCCGCGCCCTCGAACTGCACCAGCCGGACCCGGCCGACCCGATCGGCGTGCTCGCGGCGATCGGCGGCTTCGAGCACGCGGCCATGGTCGGTCTGCTACTCGGCGGCGCCTCACTGCGCACCCCGGTGATCCTGGACGGCGTCAGCGCCGGTGCCGCCGCCCTGGTGGCCCGCGCGATCGCCCCCGAGGTCCTCGCGGCCTGCATCGCCGGTCACCGCAGCGCCGAGCCCGGCCACGTGGCCGCGCTCAACAAGCTGGGCCTGCGTCCGCTGGTCGACCTCGACCTCCGCCTCGGCGAGGGCACCGGCGCCCTGCTCGCGCTCCCGATGGTGCAGAGCACCGCGCGGGCCATGCACGAGGTGGCGACGTTCGACTCGGCGGGCGTCACCGAGAAGTAGAGGTCAGCGAGAAGACTGGGTGGGGCACTTCCGGGTGCCGAGCTGCGGACCGGTGGTTGTGGGCAATCGTTCCGCAGGGCGGAACGGGTGGGCACAACCACCGACAAGCCGCACCCGGCAACGAGGTCCAGCCACCGGACCACCGGTGCCCCACCAGCCGTCCCGCCGTAAAATCCGCACGTCAGCGCCACCGCCGCAAGAGGAGCCGTCCCCTCATGGCCGAACACCCCGCCTACCCCGTAGGCCTCCGCCTCGCCGGCCGTCGCGTGGTCGTCCTCGGCGGCGGACAGGTCGCCCAGCGCCGCCTGCCCGCCCTCGTCGCGGCCGGTGCCGACATCCGCCTCGTCTCCCCGGAGGCGACTCCGTCCGTCGAGGCGATGGCGGACGCGGGCGAGATCACCTGGGAGCAGCGCCCCTACGCGGAGGGGGACCTCGCCGACGCCTGGTACGCCCTGATCGCCACCAGCGACACCGCGGCCAACGACGCCGCCTCCGCCGAGGGCGAGCGGCACCGCGTGTGGTGCGTCCGCTCCGACGACGCCGACCGGGCCACGGCCTGGACCCCGGCGACCGGCCACAGCGAGGGCGTCACCGTCGCCGTGCTCACCACCGACGCCCGGCACCGCGACCCCCGGCACACGGCCGCCATCCGCGACGCGGTGGTGGAGGGCCTGCGCGACGGCACCCTCGTCGCCCCGCACCGGCGCACCCGCACACCCGGCGTCGCCCTGGTCGGCGGCGGTCCCGGCGACCCGGACCTGATCACCGTCCGCGGCCGCCGCCTGCTCGCCGAGGCCGACGTCGTCATCGCCGACCGGCTCGGCCCCCGCGACCTGCTCGCCGAGCTGCCGCCGCACGTCGAGGTCATCGACGCGGCCAAGATCCCGTACGGGCGCTTCATGGCCCAGGAGGCCATCAACAACGCGCTGATCGAGCACGCCAAGCAGGGCAAGGCGGTCGTACGGCTGAAGGGCGGCGACCCGTTCGTCTTCGGCCGGGGCATGGAGGAGGCGCAGGCGCTGGCCGAGGCGGGCATCGCGTGCACCGTCGTCCCCGGCATCTCCAGCACGATCTCGGTCCCCGGCGCGGCCGGTATCCCGGTCACCCACCGGGGCGTCGCCCACGAGTTCACCGTGGTCAGCGGGCACGTCGCCCCCGACGACGAGCGTTCCCTGGTCGACTGGCCCTCCCTCGCGAAGCTGACCGGCACGCTCGTGATCCTCATGGGCGTCGACAAGATCGGCAAGATCGCCGGGGCCCTGATCGCGCACGGCAAGTCCCCCGACACCCCGGTCGCCCTCGTCCAGGAGGGCACCACGGCCGCCCAGCGCCGGGTGGACGCGACCCTCGCCACCGTCGCCGAGGTGGCCGTCGCCGAGGAGGTCAGGCCGCCCGCCGTCATCGTCGTCGGCGCTGTCGTCGCCGTCGGTCCGCACGGGACGGCCTGACGTGGCCGACCTCATCACGATCGACGACCCCGACGACCCGCGCCTGCACGACTACACCGGGCTCACGGACGTCGAGCTGCGCCGCAGGCGCGAACCCGCCGAGGGCCTGTTCATCGCCGAGGGCGAGAAGGTCATCCGGCGGGCCGGCGAGGCGGGCTACGCGATGCGCTCGATGCTGCTGTCCGCCAAGTGGGTCGACACCATGCGCGACATCATCGACGCGGCGCCCGCCCCGGTGTACGTCGTCGACCCGGCGCTCGCCGAACGGGTCACCGGCTACCACGTGCACCGCGGCGCGCTGGCCTCGATGCAGCGCAAGCCGCTGGACACGGCCGCCGGCCTCCTGACGACCGCCCGGCGTGTCGTCGTCATGGAGTCCGTGAACGACCACACCAACATCGGGGCGATCTTCCGCTCCGCCGCCGCGCTCGGCATGGACGCGGTCCTGCTCTCCCCGGACTGCGCGGACCCCCTGTACCGGCGCAGCGTCAAGGTCTCGATGGGCGCGGTCTTCTCCGTGCCGTACGCCCGCCTCGACACCTGGCCGACCGGTCTGGCGACGGTCGGCGAGGCGGGCTTCACGCTCCTCGCCCTCACCCCCGACGAGCGGGCCGAGCCCCTCGACGCGGTCGCCCCGCACCGCATGGACCGGGTGGCCCTCATGCTGGGCGCCGAGGGCAGCGGCCTCACCCGGCGGGCCCTGGCAGCCTCCGACACGTGGGTGCGCATCCCGATGTCCCACGGCGTCGACTCCCTGAACGTCGGTGCGGCGGCCGCGGTCGCCTTCTACGCGGTGACGGCGGGCCGCCCCTCGGCCTAAGGCCTGTCCGGCCCCGGCCCTCAGCGCTCGAGGGTCCGTGACTCCGGGAGGCCGCCCGGCGGGTCCACCTGGTCCTGCTGCGTAGCCCGCACGCCGCCGCCCCGTTCGTCGCCGAGCCCGCGGGCGGGCCCCTGGCAGCCCTGTGCGGCGGCGATACCCAGCGCGACCAGCAGTGTCACGACGACGAACACGAACAAACGCTGGCGCAGCAGCCGCGGATTGGCGGGCCGCCGCCAGCCGGTCCTCGTCGTCCTGGGCGCCGTACGGCCGGATCCGCCGTGCGGTGCGGGCCGGCCACCGTCGTTGCGGGAGGAGTTCCGGCCGGTCGTGTCGCGGGAGGACGGCGTGGACCGGGACCCGGACCGCGCCCCCGTACCACCACCGCGCGACGGCGTGCCACCGCGGGACGGAGTGCCACCGCGCGCGGGCGTTCCACCACGAGAGGGCGCGCCGCCCCGCGACGGGAGGGAACCCCGGGGTGCGGATCCCCGCGACCCCGACGTGCCGCGCGGCGCGGGAGTGCCCTGCGGTCCCGGCCGGCCCTGCGGACGCCGCTGGGCACGCTCCGGGTAGGTGTCGGCGAGCCGCCCCGTGGGCACGTCCGCCTCACCACTGCGCGGCGCGGGCGGCCGGACGTCGGCCATGCCCTGGGCCTCACGGGCGGCGATCTCCTTGAGCCGCAGCGACAGTTGCAGGGTGCTGGGGCGTTCCCCGGGATCCTTGGCCAGGCACGCCCGCACCAGCGGGGCGAGCGCGTCCGGCACCCCGTGCAGTTGGGCCTCCTCGTGCACCACGCGGTACAGCATCACCTCGGAACTGCCGTGCCCGAAGGGCGAGTCGCCCATCGACGCGTACGCCAGCGTGGCACCGAGCGAGAACACGTCCGTGGCCGGGGTGACCGCGGCCCCGCGCACCTGCTCCGGCGCGAGGAACCCGGGGGAGCCGACCGCCGTCCCGACGTGCGTGAGGGTGGAGGCACCGGTGGCCCAGGCGATGCCGAAGTCGATGATCCGCGGCCCCTTCGGGGACAGCAGGATGTTGGACGGCTTCAGGTCCCGGTGCACCACCCCGGCCTCGTGCACGGCGACCAGGCCCTCGGACAGCGCGGCGCCCACGGCCGCGACGTCGGCCGCGACGAGCGGGCCCCCGTCGACGACCTTGTCGTGCAGGGAGGGGCCGGGCACGTACTGCGTGGCGAACCAGGGACGGTCCGCCTCCAGATCCGCGGCGACCAGCCGGGCGGTGCAGCCGCCCCGGATGCGCCGGGCCGCCGACACCTCACGGGCGAACCGCGACCGGAACTCCTGGTCCTCCGCCAGGTCCGGCCGGATGACCTTCAGCGCGACCCGCTGCCCCTTCTTGTCGGAGCCCAGGTAGACCACGCCCATTCCACCCGCGCCGAGCCGCCTGTGAAGCCTGAACGAGCCGACGACGCGCGGGTCCTCGCGCCTCAGGCGCATCATCGCCATGTTCATCCCCGCTGCCCGGTCCCTGTGACGTGCCACAGCTTACGTTTCCACGGCCGCCCGCGCGCAGAGGCCGCGCCCTCTCGCGACAACGGATTGTCAGTGCCCGGCGCGAGAGTTGAGCGGCGGTCAGCACCCGCCCGGACCGGCCGGCCGCGCTCCGCCCCGGATCCCAACCGGCCGCGGGAGCCGGGAGATTGGTGCGGGCGAGGGGGACCGGCCGGGGAGGGGCGGGGGCGGTGGGGAGCGGCCGTGCACCTGCGGCGCGACGGCGGGCGGGAAGCCGCCCGGGGCGGGGGCGGGGGTGTGCGGGGAGGCGGCCGGAGTGAGGGAAGTCACCGGACAGCCCGGAGATACCGGGACACGGTGGGCACCCCGTCCGGGAAGACCCCGAGACCGGTGAGGCGGTCTCCACCCAGGGGAGTAGTCGGCCGGTCACGGCTCATCCTCCGGGAGGCCCGGCAATCGGTACGAGGGCATGACGTCCGGCGATCGCCCGACGCATAGATTTGAGGTCAAGCGGCGGGTGCAGCACTCGTCCCCCGAGGTCAGACACCCGCCGCTGCAACGAGACAACGCGAACGACTCGACGAACGGTCAGGAGAGGGACCATGGCCCAGACGGTTCCGCGGACGCTGGTCCGCACACGGGAGAACCGCCGTCAGGGCCGTCGCCACCCCGCGGTGGCGACGCTCATGGCCCTGCCCCTGGCGGTCCTGCTCCTCCTCGTCTTCGACGGGTGGGAGACAGTGGCCACACAGGCGTCGTCCGTGGGTGTGGTGCTGGGGCGCTGAGCGGCGACCCCAGGCCCGGAAGAGCGGTCCGGGCGGGGACATCCATCCATGAAACCCCGTGGGGACGGGGGTGCGGCGGACGGCAAAATGCCGGCGCAGCTGGGGAGCTGCGCCGGCATTGCTTTTCCCTCCCCGGGCAGCCCCGGGACGGGGAGCGCGGCGGCACATCCCGCCTGCGTACCCTCACCCTCGTGACCACGGACGCCCATGCCCTCCTCCCCGCCCTCGAGGCCCGCGTCAGGGAAACGGCCCACGCCCGCACCCCGGCCTGCCCCTGCGGCGCGGCCACGCTCGCCGACCGCCCCGACGCCACCGTCGTCCGGCACGCGGGCACCGTCGCCAAGGCCCACGCCGCGGACGCCGACCCCGCCGAGCTGTCCCTCCGTGTCGCCGCGGCCGCCCGGCTCCCCGGCGTGCTGCTGCCCCCGCTCGCCCCGGCCCCCGTCGACCTGCACGGGCGGCTCGTCACCTACTGGCCCTACGGCACGCCCGTGGATCCCGACGATCCGGACGCCGCCCCGTGGGAAGCGGCGGCGACCCTCCTCGCCCGCCTCCACCGCACGCCGGCCCCTGCCGCCCTGCCTCCCATGCGCGGCCCCGCGAAGGCGGGCCTGGCCGCGGCACGCCTGCGCGACACCGCCCCCGGCCACCCCGCCACCGCGCCCGTGCTGGCGGCCTGGGCGGCACTCCCCGCCTGGGCGCGCGGCGAGGCCGCCATGCCGGGCCCGGCCGCCCTCTGCCACGGCGACCTCCACCTCGGCCAGCTCATACGCCACCCCGCCCCCGACGGACCCTGGCTGCTGATCGACGTCGACGACCTCGGCACCGGCGTCCCGGCCTGGGACCTGGCCCGCCCCGCGGCCTGGTACGCCTGCGGGCTGCTCCCGCCCGAGGAGTGGCACCGCTTCCTGACCGCCTACCGCGCCGCCGGCGGCCCGGCCGTCCCCGCCGAGGGCGACCCGTGGCCCGCCCTGGACGTCCCGGCCCGCGCCCTCACCGCGCAGAGCGCAGCCCGGTTCGTCTCCAAGGCGGTCCTGGCGGACCGGGCGCTGGACGAGGTGGAGTGTTCCCTCGTCGACGCGTGCGCGCGCATGGCGTCCGTACGGCCCGCCGACCCGCGGGGCTGAGCCGAAGTTCCGCGAAGTAGGGTGCAACCGACCCGGGGCGGGACGGAGTCTGTCCTGGCGATACGCGAAGCAGGACCGACCGGCGAGGAGTTGAGCCGAGCATGCAGTGCCCCAAGTGCCACGCACCGATGCACACCTACAACCGCAACGGCGTTCAGATCGAGCAGTGCAGCGGCTGCCGCGGCATCTTCCTCGACTACGGCGAGCTGGAGTCGCTGACCCGCCTGGAGGCCCAGTGGTCCCAGCCCGCTCCGCCGGCCCCGCCCGCCGCGCCGCAGGCGTACCCGGCGGCCCAGGCGCCGGCCTGGGGCGCCCCGCACGGCGGCGGTCACGGCCACTACGGCCACCACCGTCAGAAGAGCTTCGGCCGCATGCTCTTCTCGAGCTGAGCCGCCCACGACGAAGCCCCCGGCCGCTCGAGGCGGCCGGGGGCTTCGTTCGGTGTGGACGATACTGGGATTGAACCAGTGACCTCTTCCGTGTCAGGGAAGCGCTCTCCCGCTGAGCTAATCGTCCGGGAAACACCAGGTGCGGTACTGCGTGCGCGATACTGGGATTGAACCAGTGACCTCTTCCGTGTCAGGGAAGCGCTCTCCCGCTGAGCTAATCGCGCGGGGATCCGTACGGATCGGTGATCCTTGCGGATCAGTGGACGATACTGGGATTGAACCAGTGACCTCTTCCGTGTCAGGGAAGCGCTCTCCCGCTGAGCTAATCGTCCTTGGAGGTGGAGACGGGATTTGAACCCGTGTAGACGGCTTTGCAGGCCGTTGCCTCGCCTCTCGGCCACTCCACCAGGAGTGTAGGAGACCCGGGGGTCTCCTGTTCCTGCGAGCGGACGACGAGGCTCGAACTCGCGACCTCAACCTTGGCAAGGTTGCGCTCTACCAACTGAGCTACGTCCGCCTGTCGGTTCGGTCCGCTTGCGCGGCCCGGCGACGTGATGAACTCTAGCGGATTCCGGGGCCAGCACAAAAACGCGTTTGTGCAGCGTGCTGCGGTGCGTCCGGTCGCGGACCTGGTCAGGGCACCCGGAAGGGCACGTTCGGGTCACCCGGGAGCCACCCGCCTAGACTCGACAGTGTGCCCGACCTCCCTCCCCTCGCCCGCTTCGGTGACCGTCTCGCCACCGGTCTCCTCGACGTCACGAGTGATCCCGCCGCCCTCGAATCCGAGGGGTTCTGGGCCGTCTGCGCGGACTTCGAAGGCCGCCTGACCTGCGCACGCTTCGCGGAGGTACGGACCGAGCCGGTGCCCGCGCCCACGCCGGGAAAGTGGCGGGGCCCCGCCGTCGGCGACTGGACGTCGTCGCTCGACCGCGCCGCGTACACGAGGGGCGTACGGCGCATCCGCGCCCGCATAGCCGCGGGCGAGGTCTACCAGGCCAACCTCTGCCGGGTGCTCTCGGCGCCGGTCGCCCCCGGCGCCGACGTGGACGCCCTCACCGCCCTGCTGGCCCGCGGCAACCCGGCGCCGTACGCCGGGACGATCCGGCTGCCGGAGCACGGCGTCGAGATCGCCACCGCCTCGCCCGAGCTGTTCCTGCGCCGGGACGGCCGCACCGTCGAGTCCGGGCCGATCAAGGGGACCGGGCGGACCGAGTCCGACCTGCTGGAGAAGGACTACGCCGAGAACGTCATGATCGTGGACCTGGTCCGCAACGACCTGGGGCGCGTCTGCGCCACCGGCACGGTCACGGTGCCCGACCTGTGCGCCGTCGAGAAGCACCCGGGCCTCGTCCACCTGGTCTCCACGGTGCGCGGCGAGCTGTCCGCGGGCGCCGGCTGGCCGGAGCTGCTCGACGCCGCGTTCCCGCCCGGATCCGTCACCGGCGCGCCCAAGTCCAGCGCCCTGCGGATCATCGGCGCGCTGGAGACCGCGCCCCGCGGCCCGTACTGCGGGGGCGTCGGCTGGGTGGACGCCGACCGGGGCACGGGCGAGCTGGCCGTCGGCATCCGCACCTTCTGGATCGAGCGGGCCGCCGACGGCGACGCCCGGCTGCGCTTCGGCACCGGGGCCGGCATCACCTGGGGTTCCGACCCGGAGGGCGAGTGGCGGGAGACCGAACTGAAGGCATTCCGGCTGCTCGCGGTAGCGTCGGGGGCGTACGAGGTGAACGCGACGGGAGAGGCGCTGGCGACGTGAAGATCTGGCTCGACGGCGGGTTGCAGGACATCGGTTCCGCCCGTGTCTCCGTCCTCGACCACGGGCTGACCGTGGGCGACGGCATCTTCGAGACCGTGAAAGCGGTGGACGGCAGGCCGTTCGCGCTGACCCGGCACCTGGACCGGCTGACCCGCTCGGCCCGCGGCCTCGGCCTGCCCGCCCCCGACCACGACGAGGTCCGCCGCGCCTGCGCCGCCGTGCTGGAGGCCAACCCGATGCCGCTGGGCCGGCTGCGCATCACCTACACCGGCGGCCACGGCCCGCTCGGCTCCGACCGCGGCGAGCACGGCCCGACCCTCGTCGTCGCCCTCGGCGAGACCGGCCGCCGCCCCGACTCCACCGCCGTGATCACGGTGCCCTGGACCCGCAACGAACGCGGCGCGCTCACCGGCCTGAAGACCACCTCCTACGCCGAGAACGTCGTCGCCCTGGGCCGCGCCCGCGAACGGGGCGCCTCCGAGGCGCTGTTCGGCAACACGGTGGGCCGGCTCTGCGAGGGCACCGGGTCGAACGTCTTCGTCGTCCTCGACGGCGAGATCCACACCCCGCCGGTCGCCTCCGGCTGCCTCGCCGGGATCACCCGCGCCCTGGCCGCCGAGTGGACCGGCGCCCGCGAGACCGACCTCCCGCTGGACGTCCTGGAACGCGCCGACGAGGTCTTCCTGACCTCGACGCTGCGGGACGTCCAGGCCGTACACCGGATCGACGACCGCGAACTGCCGGGTGCCCCGGGGCCGGTGACGGCCAAGGCCATGCGGATCTTCGAGGAGCGGTCCGGGGGCGACCTGGATCCGTGATCCGGACCGGGGCGACCCGCATCCGCGACCGGGATCGGAGACCGGCATCCGCGACCGGGATCGGGGCCGGGATCCGGGACCCGCATCCGCGAAGCCGCCGATATTCGGCTGCCGTTCTGGCCCACGGTGGGTAGAACTGCCGTGATGACCACGACCCTGCGGCCGACCGAGCCGCTCCAGCACGCCGCCGACGGGACCCGTTCGCGCCACTACCAGGTGTGTGTGAACAGCCGCCCCGTCGGTGTGCTGCACCTCGGCACCTCGCCCAGCCTCGGCGACTCGGTGGCCGTGATCCGCAAGCTGCGTGTCGACGAACCGGACCGCCGACGCGGCCGGGGCACGGTGGCCGCGCTCGCCGCGGAGGAGGTGGCGCGCTCCTGGGGCTGCCGGCAGATCGAGGCGGGCGTCGCCGGCGACGCCGAGGCGGGCACGCGGCTCGCGCAGGTGCTCGGCTACGCGGTGCGCAACCGCACCATGGCCAAGCCGCTCGGCGACACCCCGCCCGCCCTGCCCGCGGGCAGCCGGGCGCGGCCCATGACACCGGAGGACTTCGCCGCCTGGCACGCGTACGAGTCGGAGCGCTACGCCCGCACCTGGATGGAGCGGGGCGTGCCCGAGGCCGACGCGCACGCGAAGGCCCGCCGCGATCACGAAGTGCTGCTGCCCCAGGGGGCGGCCACCGAGAACATGCTGTTCAGCGTGTTGGAGCACGAGGGCGAGCGGGTCGGGACCCTGTGGCTGGCGCTGCGCGAGGACCGGGCCTTCGTCTTCGACGTCGAGGCCGACGCCCCGCACCGGGGCCGGGGACACGGCCGCACCCTGATGCTGCTGGCGGAGACCCAGGCGGTCACCGCCGGCCGCCCCCTGATCGGCCTCAACGTCTTCGCGGGGAACACCGCCGCCGAGCGGCTCTACGAATCGCTCGGCTACGAGACCACGCGGTACAGCTACTGCAAGCCGCTGCTGTGACGGCGGCGGGCGATCCGGTCCCGGTCCTGCTCCCGGTCCTTTCTCCCGGTCCGGCTCCCGGTCCTGCTCCCGCTCCCGGTCTCCGTCCCGGCCCCCGCCACGGTCACCGCACTCAGCCCCGCGGCTGGGCCAGCAGCCGGTCCGCGATCTCCTCGATGCGCTCGCGCAGCCCTTCCTGGCTCTTGCCGCCGTCGAGGCGCTCGCCGCCGATCACGTAGGTGGGGGTGCCGGTCACGCCGATCGCCTTGCCCTCGGCCTGGTCGGCGTCGACGATCAGGATGTGCCGGCCGTCGACGAGCGCCGTGTCGAACTCCTCGGCGTCCAGTCCCAGTTCCCGGGCGACCTCGACCAGGAAGGGTTCTCCCCCGCGGTCCAGCTCCGCGACCCGGTCCAGGACCGCTTCGGCGTACGGCCAGCCCCGGCCCTGGGCGACGGCCTCCTCGGCGGCCTGCGCGGCGGCGAAGGCGTGCTTGTGCTTCTCCAGCGGGAAGTGCCGCAGCCGCACCTCCAGGCGGTCGCCGTAGCGGGCCCGCAGGGCACGGACGTCGTCCAGGGCGGTGTGGCAGTCCGGGCACTGGAGCTCGCACCAGACGTCGAGGACGGGCGCGGCGGGACGGGCGGGGGAGGAGTCGCTCATGCCCCCATCCTCCCAGCCCCCGGCACGCCGCCCCAACCGGCGTCGTACCACGCCCGCCGGCACCTGCGGAGGAGCCGACCCCGAGATCTCCCTGATCTCGGTCCCCCGGCATGGCCTCGCGGCGGGCGGACGGTGCAGGATGGAAGGGACGAAGTACTCATGCCCGACCGGGCCCAGCCCTGGAGGACCGGATGATTGCCGAGACCGTCTGCTCCGCGGTGTCCGCGGCAGGCCTGGGCATCGCGGCGGTCACCGCGTACCGCAGGCGATTCCTCACCGCTGCCCGTATCGCCGCCTACTCGCTGGTCCCGATCGGCCTGGTGATGACCGGCGTCGTCGAGTGGCTGGCCGACACGGCCTTCAGCCCGGTGGCCTGGGCCGGCTTCGGGGTGCTGGGCGTGGCCTGGGTGCTCTTCATGACCACACGTGCGGTGGAGCGACGCCGCGGCGGCACCCGCAAGGAGCGCAAGGAGGCCCGGGCCGCGGCACAGCGCGACGCGGTGGCTCCGGGAGCCTCCGCCCCCTCCCTCGGCTCCGGCACCGCCCGGCCGGCCGCCCAGCCGGCGTCCCGCCCGGCGAAGGCGTCCCGGGGCGGTGACGACGACTTCAGCGACATCGAGGCCATCCTCAAGAAGCACGGAATATGAAGGCACGGAATATGAAGGCACGGGACATGAAGGCACGGGACATGACGGCCGGCCGCCGGGGCTGAAACGACACAGCGGTCCGAGCCCGACAGCCCGCGCTCCGGAATGATCACGATCCGACCGGACATTGCGACATTCAACCAACACGCGGTCGTAACGGGCGTGGTGATCGCGTGGACCCCGCCCGCTGCGTCATCATCGCGGCGAGATGCCGGACACCACTCGGCTGGATTCCCAGCTGGACACGAGACAGAGCGAAACCGCGCGGGTGCAGGACGAACCACGCGGCTGCCTCTTCGCCCTTTCCCAGCCACCGCTCATGATCTTCCTGGCGGTGATCGGGTGTCTGCTGCTCATGGCTTCGTTGCACGATCTGCTGTTGCTGTGAGCCGTACCCGCGCTCCCCGGCGCCACCCGCCGGGGGCCGCGTCGCCGTCCCCGCGTCCGCGGCCGCACCGGCCCCGAAGGGCGGCGTCAGCCCGCCGCCTCCTTGCGCCTGGCCCGGTAGGCGGCCACGTGCAAGCGGTTTCCACAGGTGCGGCTGTCGCAGTACCGCCGCGAGCGGTTGCGGGAGAGGTCGACGAAGGCGCGCCGGCAGTCGGGGGCCTCGCACCGCCGCAGCCGCTCCTGCTCCCCGGCCACCACGAAGAACGCCAGGGCCATCCCGCAGTCCGCGGTCAGGTGGTCCGCGACGGAGGCGCCGGGCGCGAAATAGTGGATGTGCCAGTCGTAGCCGTCGTGGTCGGTCAGCCGGGGCGTGGTGCCCGCGGCGGCGACGAGGTCGTTGATCAGTCCCGCGGCGGTCCGGGCGTCCGGCGCGGCGAAGACCGCCGCGAACCGCGCGCGGATCCGCCGCACCGCCGAGAGATCGAGTTCGGTGAGCACACCGACGTCGCTGATCTCGTGCGTTCCCACGAATTCCTGGAGGGCCGCGACGTCCGGCAGCCCGTCCGGAGCCGATTCTTCCTCCGGCACGGTGTTCACCAGATCCACCACGGTGTCGAGCGCACACCGGGTGTCGTGGGTGATCAGCACGTTTCGCTCCCTGGCCTGGTGGTCGGGCGGGCGCCCGCCGATGCTGGCCGATGGTAGTGGCTCGCGCGGCGGGCGAACCGGCCGCGAGCCGGTCCCGGTCGTCGGTTGCCCCTACAACGGCGGCCGGCCCGCCTTCGTTCCCCGGCGCCGCGCACGCAGCGGCGCCGCCCCCGCGGGAGATCCGCGGCGACGACGCCGGTGTGTGCCGTATGCGGTTGTCCGGGCCCGTGCCGTCACCCCGAGTCGACGGCGACGGGCGGCTTCACGCGGGGCCCCGCCCTAGCTTTCCGCCAGGATGTGCGAGAGCTCCTGATCGAGATCGAAGTGCCGGTGTTCCGTGCCGGGGGGCACGGCGGCGTCTGTGCGCTTCAGGAAGGACTCCAGGGCCCGCGCCGGGGCCTCGAGCAGTGCCTCGCCCTCCGGGGAGCTGAGAGCGATGCACACGACGCCCTGGCCGTGACTGCGGGACGGCCAGACACGGACGTCGCCGGTGCCGGTGGGGCGGTGGAGACCTTCGGCGAGGAGGTCGCGGGCGAACACCCACTCGACGGTCTCCTCGGCTCCGGTGTGGAAGGTGGCGTGCACGGCGTAGGGGTCGGCCGTGTCGTACCGCAGGCCTGCGGGGACAGGCAGGGAGGACTCGCTCGACACAACGAGGCGCAGGTGCAGCTCGCAGCTGACCGTGGTGTTCATAAGCGCCAGGGCCTTTCGCTCAGTGTGCGCTCGGGGATTCGCACGTCGGCGAAATCGACATGCCACCTACGGTGCCGTTGTAAACCCCTCTGAGTGTTTTGCGTGTGTTTACGTAACTCTTCCGGCCGATGGATCGTTCGAGTCGTACGCCCATTCCGGTGACAGGTTTCGCTCCGGTAGTGTTTGGCCGTATGAACACGGGGAGTAACAAGCCCGGCGAGGCAGCCGTGGCGGAAGACCGTACGGGGACGGACGAGGCCACGGCCGAGCGGGCGCTCGGTTCGCGGGCACCGGAATTCGTCAAGGCACGCCGTGCGCTGCACCTGAGCTGGCAGGTCGGCGTCTTCATCGTCGGTCTGGCGGTCGTGGTGGCCGGTGTCGCCATGCTGGTGCTGCCCGGGCCGGGCTGGGTCGTGATCTTCGGCGGCATGGCGATCTGGGCGACCGAGTTCGTCTGGGCCCAGCTGGTGCTGCGCTGGACCAAGCGCAAGGTCACCGAGGCGGCGCAGCGTGCCCTCGACCCGAAGGTGCGGCGCCGGAACATCATCCTGACCTCGATCGGCGTGGTGATCATCGCCGTGCTGGCCGGGATCTACCTGTGGAAGTTCGGCCTCGAGATGCCCTGGAACATCAAGGACCAGTGATCACCCGCGGGGGTGCGCCCGACCGCCCGAGGGGGTGCGCCGGTGCGGCCCCCGTTGGTCACCGGCGGCTCTGACATGGGGTAATGTTCTTCCTGTGTCCGGGCGATTAGCTCAGTGGGAGAGCGCTTCGTTCACACCGAAGAGGTCACTGGTTCGAACCCAGTATCGCCCACCGGATCATCAGGCGGCCCCGCGCACCCAAGAGATCCCGGCCCCCCAAGTGTTGGCCGCCGCCCAGGGGCCC